>JAUVTH010000154.1 GCA_030601615.1 Gemmatimonadota bacterium | reverse complement strand
GAACCTGCGTGGCCTGCGCGGCCTGCGTCATCGCCTGCAAGACTGAAAACAACGTGGCGGAGGGGTACTCGCGCGACTGGATCTTCACGACTACCTCGGGTTCGTTTCCGGCCATCGAGATGACGATCCGATCCGAGCGCTGCAATCACTGCGAGGACGCACCTTGCGTATCGGTGTGTCCTACGGGTGCCTCGCACTACGGACCCGGCGGGACCGTCCAGGTGACCGAGTCTAAATGCACCGGGTGCAAGGCCTGCATCGCGGCGTGTCCGTACGACGCGCGGTTCATTGATCCACGCACGGGCGCGATCGACAAGTGCACCTTCTGCGTGCACCGGATCGAGAACGGCACTCCGACCACGGCGTGCCAGGAAGTGTGTCCTACGAAGAGCATCTACTTCGGGGACCTGAACGACCCCGAAAGCGAAGTGTTCCGGCTTCTGAGGACGCGCGAGCACTACACGCTCCTGCCCGATGCCGGGACTCGTCCCAGGCATTTCTTCCTGAAGTGATAGAGACATGCAAGAGACGACCACGACGCGCGTGAACGCGCTCATAGATCCGAGCCTCCACATCTGGCACTACGAGGTCCCGCTGTACCTGTTCCTCGGCGGCCTGGTGGCCGGGCTCATGGTGATCGGCGGCCTGTGGATGTTGCGATATCCCGACCGGCCGCGCTCCCGCGCCTTGCAGCTGATGCCGTGGGCAGCACCGCTTCTGATCACGCTGGGCATGCTGTTCCTGTGGCTGGATCTCGAGAACCCGTTCAACGCGTTCAGGTTCTACTTCACGTTCGAGCTGACATCGCCGATGTCCTGGGGCTCGTGGATTCTGCTCGGTGTTTACCCGGTCTCGATCCTCCTGGCCTGGGCCTCCACGCCGGCCGATCTCAAGGAGCGGTGGCTCGCCCGACTTTCGGGCGTGCCCGGCGTAGGGCGGCTCGACACGTGGTCAAGTGGGCGTGTGCGGCTCCTGGCGAACCTGAACATCCTGCTCGGCGCATCGCTGGGTGTGTACACGGGCGTCCTGCTGGGAGCGATGGCTGCCCGTCCGCTCTGGAACTCCGCCATTCTCGGTCCGCTGTTCCTCGTGTCCGGGCTCAGCACCGGAGCAGCCTTCATGATGATGTATCGGCTGGAACGGCAGGAGAAACAGCTCCTGAGCCGGTTGGACATGGGCCTGATCACGGTCGAGCTGGTTCTGCTCGGCCTGTGGATGATCGGTCTTGCTACGGGAGGCGCGGCTTCCCGGGCCGGGCTGCATACGATACTGGGAGGACCCTACACGGCCGCGTTCTGGACGCTCGTCGTGGCACTCGGTCTTCTGACGCCCCTGATCGGCGAGTGGCTCGAGCACAGGCATGGCTCCATTCCGGCGCGTTTCACGGCGGCACTGGTACTTATCGGAGGGCTCGCCCTGCGGTGGATCCTCGTATACGCGGGACAGCACTCCGGCTGGGTCAGCGACCTGGCCTCGTTATAGAGGAGACCTCGAGATGGAAGCGAAGAGATACTGGAATCCGTACGTGGCAGGGGCCCTCCTGGGCCTCACGCTGCTGGCGACGTTCCTGGTCGCGGGGCAGGGACTGGGCGCGACCGCGCTCCCGAAGCGGACGCTCGCCCTGGCGGCACACGAGGTGGCGCCGGCCTGGACCGAGGCCAACCCGTCGATCGGCGGCTACGTGGCTGACGGGCAGAACCCGCTGCGTAACTGGCTGGTGGTCGAAGTGATCGGCGTCGTGATCGGTGGCTTTCTCGGGGCCATGAGTGCCGGGCGTTTTCATGTGAAAGTGGAGAAGGGCCCGCGCATCTCGACCCGCAGCCGCTTGCGCTACGCGCTCGGGGGTGGGGTCGTCATGGGCATCGCGGCCGCACTCGCCCGGGGTTGCACGTCCGGGCAGGCCTTGAGTGGCGGCGCCATGCTGGCCACCGGTAGCTGGGCGTTCATGATGATGGTGTTCGCGGGCGGCTACGCGTTTGCCTACCTGGTGAGGAGGCAGTGGATATGAGCACCGCGATATTCCCCCTTGCCATCGCATCCGAAGAGGTCAGACTCCTGACTGCGATCGGGCTCGGCTTCCTGTTCGGGTTCTCGCTGGAGCGGGCCGGGTTCGGCAACGCCCGCAAGCTGGCGGCTCAGTTCTACCTGTATGACATGA
This sequence comes from Gemmatimonadota bacterium, assembly GCA_030601615.1. Taxonomy (GTDB): domain Bacteria; phylum Gemmatimonadota; class Gemmatimonadetes; order Palauibacterales; family Palauibacteraceae; genus Benthicola. The sequence goes on along the minus strand of JAUVTH010000154.1, from coordinate 2,350 downwards.
CCGTGTTCAAGGTCATGTTCACCGCGATCCTGGTAGCGATGGTCGGCCTGTACACGCTGGCCGGTCTCGGCCTGGCGGACCTGTCGCTGATGTGGATCAACCCGACGTTCATGTGGGCCCAGGTGATCGGCGGGTTCCTGTTCGGGGCGGGGTTCATCATGAGCGGCCTGTGCCCTGGCACATCCGTCGTTTCGGCAGCGTCCGGCCGGATCGATGCGGTCGTCACGTTTCTCGGGATCTTCATCGGGACGGCCGTGTTCGCGCTGGTCGTGGACTTCGTGCCCGGAGTGGAAGCGCTGTACAACGGAGGCTCGATGGGGGTGTCGGTGATTCCCGAGATCCTGTCCGTTTCGACGCCCCTGTTCATGCTCGGCGTGGTGATCGTGGCGGGAGCTGCGTTCGTCGGAGCCGAGAAGGTGGAAAGTATCTTCCAGCGGAAGTACGGCATGGTCGAGCACGCGCCAAAGGTGACGCGCCGTACTCCGCGGCTCAAGTTCGCCGTGGCCGGGTCCCTGGCCCTGGTGGCGGTGTTCGCGGCGTTCGTGCCGCCGCCCAACGTGGATCTCCCGGCCCGACCGATGGAGACGATCGAGCCACTGGACCTGGCCGAGCTCATCATCGCGGGCGACCCTGACCTCAAGATTCTCGATTTCCGGACCGTGGCGGGCCAGGCCGGCTCCAACGCGATACCCGGCTCGTGTTCCTGCGGGACGGACGTCGACAAGGCTGCCGAGACGGCCGCGTCCGTGCCTCCCGGAACGAAGATCGTGATCTACGACGAGTTCGGAATCTGGAATGAGGTCCCGGGTAGCTGGCCGGAGAGCGTCGAGTACCGTTATGTGCGCGGCGGGTACGCAGCGTGGGAGACAGACGTTCGCACGGCAGCCGAGACCACGGGCCACACGCTCGCGGAGCGGGAAAGGATCGAGCGGCAGAACCAGATCTCGGCGTTCTTTACGGGCGCTGCAGCCGCGCAGTCGAGCAGCGTGGCGGCTCCACCTCCTGCGATGCCGATGGGAGGAGGAGCGAAGAAGAAGAAGGCCGGCGGCTGCTGAGCCGCACGCACCACTTGTCGCAGAGGGGAACCCGCGGCGTATAATAGTGGCGAGAATCGAGCGTGCCGGAAGAAAGTCGGCGCGCTGACCGAGATACGTGGAGAGCAGAGAATGGCGCTATACGATTACTACTGTGAGGCCAACGACCGGACCGTGGAAGTGCGGCACGGCATGTCGGAAACTGTGAAGACGTGGGGCGAGCTGTGCGAGGTGGCCGGCCTGGAGAGAGGCGACACGCCGGCGGACGCCCCGCTGCGGCGCTTGATGAGCGCGCCGGTTCCACTGACCGGTGGTTCGACGGGTTCGAGCTCCGGCCCGGCCTGCGGCACTTCCTGCGGGTGTCCGTACGACGCCTGACGACAGGGTGAACCCTCCGGAGAGCGACGTTCCCGAGCGCACGCTGGACCCCGAAGACTGGTCCGAGACGCGACGCCTCGGTCACGAGCTTCTGGACGAGCTGTTCGACTGGCTGGAGACCGTGCGGGAACGACCGGCATGGCAGCCCGTTCCCGCCGACGCCAGGACTCGGCTGGATGTCCCACTGCCGTACGAGTCCACCGGGATCGCTGAGATCCTGGCCGATCTGAAGCAGGACATTCTGCCCTATCCGACCGGGAACGTGCATCCCCGATTCTTCGGGTGGGTACACGGCACGGGGACGGTGGAGGGCGCACTCGCCGAGCTCGCAGCCGGCTTCATGAACTGCAACGTGGGCGGGCGCGACCACGCCGCCGTGTACGTCGAGCGGCAGGTGATCGCCTGGCTCACCGAGTTGTTCGGCTTCCCGCAGGATGCGACCGGGCTGCTGGTGAGCGGTACTTCCATGGCGACGGTACTCGGGCTCGCCGTTGCCCGCGAGAGAGTGGCGCCGGGGAAGGTGCGCAGCGAAGGAGTGGCCGCGAGCCCCCGGCCGCTGGTCGCCTACGCTTCTGCCGAGGCGCACGTGTCGGTGCGCAAGGCACTCGAGCTTCTCGGCCTGGGCGGGAACGCCCTCAGGCGCGTTCCGGTGGACGAGTCGTTCCGCATGGATCCGCGCGTGCTCACAGATATGGTCGCGGCGGATCGAAGCGCAGGATACGAGCCGTTCTGCGTCGTGGGAACCGCCGGGACCGTGACCACCGGGGCGATCGACGATCTGGCGGCAGTGGCTGACGTCTGCTCTGCCGAGGGGCTGTGGCTCCACGTGGACGCGGCGTTCGGGGGTGCGCTGATGCTGTGCGAGGATCTGCGACCCGGGCTTGCAGGGATCGAGCGCGCAGACAGTCTGGCTTTCGATCTCCACAAGTGGATGCACG
>JAUVTH010000055.1 GCA_030601615.1 Gemmatimonadota bacterium | reverse complement strand
CAGACTTCTGCCGCTGCTGCCGAGCAGCTGAAGCGGGCAGAGGAAGAGCTCACGGCAGCATCGGAGGCTCTGTCGAACAACTGGCGAGAGGAGGCACTGGAGGCGGTTGACCAGGCCGCGACCGAGGCGCTTGAGCTGGCGAAGGAGCAGCAGCGGATCGTCGAACAGCTACGCGACGGGACTCCGCTGGAAGGCCTGTCCCGCAGTCAGGCCGCGCTCAGGGAGGGCCTCGACAATCTGTCCCAGGCTCTCGCGGACGCAGGGAGGAAGACAGCCCTGCTCGATCGACGCTCCGGCACAGCCGCGGCCGAGGCCGGTGAGGAGATGGATGCCCTCGGGCAGAGCCTGGCGGGAGGGGCGGTGCGCCGGCCGGAGGCGATTCGTGAGGGGGAGGCTGTGGTCCAGGCGTTGGCCGATCTTGCAGGCTCCCTCGTGGCGAGTCGGCAGGCGATGGCTGAAGCCAACTCCGCGACCGGCATGGAGGAGGCTCTCGAGAGGCTGGCCCGCATGGGACAGCGCCAGGCCAGCATCAACGCTGATGCTGGAGAGCTCTTCCTGCTCAGTCGTGGAGGACAGGAGCTGGATGATCGCCTCGGCGAGCTGGCGGGCCGGCAGGAGGAGATTGCCAGGGGACTGGCGGCACTGGCCGTGGAGCGCGCCGCAGGCGAGCTGGCCGGGCGGCCGGGCGACCTGGCCGAGGAGGCTGACAGGATCGCCGGCCTGCTGGCGGACGGAGCGCTGGACCGGGAGACCCTGGCACGCCAGGAGCGGCTTTTCCGCCGGCTGCTCGATGCGGGGCGGTCTCTGGAACAGCATGATGAGGATTCGAGAAGAAGGGAATCGACCACGGCACGGGCGGGGGTCATCCTCGTTCCGGAGAGTGCCACCGGTGTCGACGCCGGCCCGCGGTTTCCGTATCCGGATGAGAGCCGGATGCACGAACTGACATCTGCGCAGCGGCGTCTCGTATACGAGTACTTCGACCGCCTTAACGAAGTCCAGGCAGGCGGGACTCCGTGAGCGAGGAGAGGGCAGGAGGTCGGCGGTTCACCCGGCCGCTCCAGGCATATCTGGCCTTTCTGGCCTTCCTGGGGTGCCAGGTCGGTTCTGCTTCAGGCCAGGACGGCGGGTCTCGCGCGGTCCGCGAACACCGTGTGCTGGAGCAGGCCGAAAGACTCGAGCGGGCGGGTCGAGGGGAAGAGGCGCAGAGAGCGCTGGAGAACCTGTTGGAGGATCAGCCCGTGTCGGTTTCAGCCCTCCTCATGCTCGCGCAGATGTCAGAGAGGTCGGGCGAGCCGGAGCGGGTGCTTCCGTGGGCGGAGGAAGCCGTGCGTCTCGATGATTCAGGTCTTCCTGCCGTGCGCCACGTGTGGATACGCGCACTCTCAGGCGCCGGCCTGCAGGACAGCGCGTTGAGTGTCGCGGGACGCTGGGTGCGCGAGGAGCCGCTGGAGCAGGCGGCCTACGTGGAGCTGTCGGGTCTGTGGGCAAAGGCGGGAGAACGCGCTGTCGCTATTCGAGTCCTGGAGGAAGGACGGTCCACAATCGGATCAAATCGATTGTTCGTCCAGGAACTCGCGGAGCTGAAAGCCGGCCTCAGCTCCTACGGGCCGGCGGCTGCCGAGTGGCGAGCGATGCTGACGTGGGGCGAGGTGGGAGTCGAAGCGGTGGAGAGACGTATCAGCGACCCACCGACCCGGCGGGACGATGCCGTGGCCGCGCTTCAAGAGGAGCTGGGGGCGGCGGACGTCACATTCCTCGAGCGCAGAGGGGCGTTGCATCTCGCGTTGCTGCTCGGTGAGCGAGCGTGGGCGCGGGAACTCGTGGCGGCCGTGATGGCGGATCTTCCGGAGCTGAGCAGAACTGAGGTTCTTAAGGACTACGTTATTCGGGCTCGGGAGTCCGGTGATCTGGCCGGCGCAGCGTGGGGTGCAGGGTCCCTCGCGGAGTCGGCCCGTACGGCCGAGGAGGCACGATACTGGAGAGCGATGGCCGCGGACCTGTCCTATGAGGCCGGGGACTTCGAGCAGGCGAGAGAGGACTTCACTCGCCTGCTCGAGGAGTCGATGCCAGGATCGGACGTCTACGGCCTCTCGTTGCGCCGTCTGCACGGGTTGTCTGTCGGGGATGACCCCGAGGCAGCAGAGGCGTTGCTCAGGGAACACCGGGACAGGTATCCGGAGGATCAGCAGGCCGCTGCCCGCCTGGGCGCCGAGACGGCCCGCGCGTGGATGGACAGCGGAGCACTGGCGCGAGCCCGGTCCGTGCTGGAGGGAATTCAGCCGGCGGATGTCGAGCAGGCAGCGCTTCGAGCCGGTGCGTACGGCCGACTGGAGGTGCTGGACGGACGACCCGGTGCTGCGCGCGGCCACCTGCAGCTGGCTGCTGCCGTTCCGACTGGGCGACCGGAGGGGCGGATCGAGGCGATAGAGCTTCTGTCTCTGGTCGACGGCTCTGACTCGTCGAGCATGGCGGCCCTCGGCCTGGGAGTGGTGGCGGCGACGGCGATGGGAGATCCTGGACCGCTTCTCGAGTCGGTGGACGCCTGGGTCGGGGCGGGCTCAGAGGGAGGTGCCGGCCTGGCTGCTTTCGCGGCGGCTGAGCTCGACGCCGCGAATCTTGAACGGGCCGCTCGATCTGTTCGGATTACGCTGGTTCGGGCGTGGCCCCGAGGGCCTCAGGCTCCTCGCGCGCTTCTCGACCTGGCCCGCAGCGAACAAGGGGAGGATCCCGGCCAGGCCGCTGAGTGGCTGGAGCGGCTGATCGTGGAGTACCCGGAGAGCGCCATGGCGCCCGTCGCGAGGCGCGCCCTGGCCGAGCTTCGGGTCGGAGTGCCAGGCGTGTGAGGAGGGTACTCGTCCTCGTCTCAGCCCTGGTCTTCGTCACACTGCCTGCGGTCGCGGACGCGCAGACCCTCCTGGTGCCGATGGACGGACAGCAGGGGAACCACCTGCGGGCGTATGGATTGGTGTACCAGTCGATCGCTGCAGGGGAGAGGGCCGAGTGGCTTCTGAACTACCGTGGGGGCTCCTTCCTGCTACCCGGCGTCGAGCACGTAAGGCGCAAAGCCGCCCTCCTCGGAGTGACGACCGAAACGCTTTCGGGTAGCCGACTGGCCTCACTACGCGCACGCATCGAAGAGTCGAACATGGAGGCCGTCTCCCTCGAGAAGGCTCCTGAGGTTGCCGTCTACACGCCTCCGAATTCGTCGCCGTGGGACGACGCGGTCACGCTGGCTCTCGAGTACGCAGGCATTCCGTACGCCCGGATATGGGACAGGGACGTCCTGCGGGAAGGTCTCACGCGATACGACTGGCTGCACCTTCACCACGAGGATTTCACCGGCCAGTATTCAAAGTTCTACCTGAGCTATGCGGGATCCGAGTGGCTCATGGATGAGGTGGAGCGGAACGAAGCGGTCGCAGCCGAGTTCGGTTTCCCGAACGTGCCTGAGCTCAAGAAGGCGGTTGCCCGGACGATTCGCGAGTATGTTGAGAAGGGAGGCTTCCTGTTTGCCATGTGCACGGCAACCGAGACTCTCGATCTGGCGCTGGCCGGGGCGAGCGCGGATCTCGCGGCCGCCTTCGCTGACGGTACGCCCCCCGACCCGAGAGCCGAAGATCGGATGTCGTGGGATCAGGCCCTCGCGTTCAGGGATGCTCGCCTGGTTCTGGACGAGGCTGTAAGCGCGTTCAGCGACATTGACGGTCATCAGGTCAACACGCCGTGGCGAAGACCCCTTGGCAGCTTCGAGCTGTTCGACTTCAGCGCGAAGATCGATCCGGTCCCGACGATGCTCACTCAGTCGCACGAGCGCGTGTTGCCAGATTATTACGGACTGACGACGAGCTTCAATCGGGACCGATTGAAATCGAGCATCGTGGTCCTGGGGAGTGACGAGGGCCTCGGTGTAGTCAAGTACTTGCACGGGAATGTGGGGGAGGGGAGTTTCACGTTCCTCGGGGGGCATGATCCGGAAGATCCGCAACACCTCGTGGGCGATCCACCGACGGATCTGGACCTGAATCGGAGCTCGGCCGGCTACCGGTTGATCCTCAACAACGTTCTTTATCCAGCGGCGCGCAAGAAAGCACGTAAGACATGAAGACGATGACGGAGTCTGTAACATGAACAGCGGTCCGGTGCCCGTGCCGACGGCTTTGGACGTGTGGGCTCCCCCACGTCGTCTCCAGGGGCTGCAGCCGTATCCCCTGGCCGATGTACCGGACATCAAGGCCCGGCTCCTCGCCGAGGGCGGCTCCGTGATTGATCTGGGCGTCGGAGATCCGGGGCTTCCGGTGCCGGGGATAGCGCTCGATACCCTCCGAGAGGCAGTTCTGGATCCGGCGCTGAGTAAGTACGGGTTTCAGCGCGGATTGCCGGCGTACCGTGAGGCTATTGCCGGATGGCTCATGCGGCGGTTCGGCGCGGCCGTCGACCCCGAACTGGAAGTGCTTCCCGTTATCGGCAGCAAGGAGGCGATCGCGCTCACTGCGTTCGCCGTGCTTGATCGGGGTGACTCGGTGCTCGTGCCCGATCCGGGCTACGCCCCGTACTTCGGGGGCAGCTACTTCGCCGGAGCAGATGTGATTCGCGTGCCACTGCGGCCTGAGGAGGGGTTCCTGATCCCCCCGGAGACGATCCGGTCCGCCCCCGGTAAGCTTCGGCTCGTGTATCTCAACTATCCGAACAACCCGACGACTGCAGTGGCAGAGGCCTCCTATCTTGAAGAGGTCGTGACGGCGTGTCGCGAACGAAATGCCGTTCTGCTGTTCGACAACGCTTATTCTGAGATCACGTTCGACGGATTCCGGGCTCCGGGTCTCCTCGACATCGACGGCGGCAGGGAAGTCGGGATCGAGTTCCATTCGATGTCGAAGACCTACAACATGACAGGCTGGCGACTCGGATGGGCCACGGGCAACCGCACGGTGATCTCGGCACTCAAACGTGTGAAGACATTCTTCGATACCGGTTCCTTCATGGCGCTGCAGGCGGCTGGGGCCGCCGTCCTGAACGATCCGGACGAGTACATTCGGTGGAGCCTCGACCATCTCACCAGGCGACGTGAGGCTGCGTTCAAGGCCTTCCGCGCCGCCGGGCTGGATGTCACGAAGCCACGCGGCACACTGTACCTGTGGTTCCCGGTTCCGACGCAGGAGTCGGCAGAGGAGTTCTGTCGCCGTCTCCTGCTCGATGCAGGTGTAGTGTTGCTTCCGGGATCCGCCATGGGCGAGGGGGGTGAAGGATTCGTCCGGGCGTCCCTTGCGATCCCCGAAGATCGCTGGGAGGAAGCCGGTGGGAGGATTCGGGAGGCTCTTTGAGCGATAGACCCGACCCGGCCGACCTGGGCGGAGCCGAGGCGCGCGAGCGTGTGGGGCTGCGCGCCTCGTTCCATGCGCGCGGCTACCGTCGGTCGATGCGGACCGGACTGCTGGTTTCCGCGGTCCTGCACGCATTGGTCGCCATCTTCGTGTCCGGGCAGTTCTACGTTGGTATCCGGTCCTTCCGGCCGGTGGAGCTGCCCCCGCGTCCCACCGTCGGCCTCGAAGTAATCGAGATCAGCGATATTGAGGCAGAGTCCGCAGCAGAGGAAGTGCTCGAGCTACCCCCGGAGGACCGCGACGAGATCCAGAGACCCGAACCGCCGACTCCGGGGGATGGACGACGCGCGCCCGGGGCCGGCGCCGACGATGGGCCGGGTATCACGAACGCCGAGCGGTTGCGGCCCCGGGAGGGAGATCCGCGCTTGTGGGAGGACTTCGCGGACAGGCCTCTACCCGAATATCTGGAGGACCGCTTCGCCAGGGCTGAGGGTGTGATCCGGGCGCGACTTGGAGCCATGCTCGACAGCCTGGCGCTGTCCGAGGAGCAGCGGCGGCGAGCGCTGGAGTGGCTGTTTGGCGAAGGGGATCAGCAATGGGGCGTCACGCCGGACGGCATCGTGCTTGGCGGCATGGTGATCCCGATGAACGTCGGCGCCCTGTTCGAGGCCGAGGGGCCACTCGGCCGAGAGCTGCGGCAGGAAGCCAGGGACCTGGCGGACATCCAGCGCCAGGACTTCGAGGCGGACATCCAGCGCGTGCAGCAGGAGCGCCTGGGGGAGATGCGGCGCCGAAGCGAAGAGGAGGCTGAGCGCCGGCGACAGGACTCCGTGGCAGCAAAAGCCGACAGCATCGGTTCGGGAGGCTCCGCGCCTCGCGACTGAGTCGTGCTTCCGCTAAACTGTGCCGCTCACGCTGACCCCGGGCGGGATGCTCCAGGCACCCACGAAACCACGACGTAATGAGCGACGAAACCATACGACACGAACTGAGCGCCCGTTTCGATCCCACGGGGATCGAGGCTGCCATCTATGCTCGCTGGATCGAACGCGGGGCCTTCCACGTAAGGGCGGAGGAAGCCGGGGACCCTTACGTCATAGCCATCCCACCCCCCAACGTCACCGCCCCGCTGCACATGGGGCACGGCCTGAACAACACGATTCAGGATGTGCTCATCAGATTCCACCGGATGCGGGGACGGGACGCCATGTGGATTCCCGGTACCGATCATGCGGGCATAGCCACGCAGAACGTGGTCGAGCGGGACCTGGCCAGGGAGGGGCTGACGCGCCACGACTTGGGCCGGGAACGATTCGTCGAGCGAGTATGGGCCTGGGTCGACCAGTACGGGTCGACGATCATCGAGCAGCTGAAGACGATAGGCTGCTCGTGCGACTGGGACCGGACCCGGTTCACCCTCGACGAGGGGCTGTCGAGAGCGGTTCGCGAGGTGTTCGTCCGTCTGTACGACAAAGGGCTTATCTACCGGGGTAACTACATCATCAACTGGTGCCCCCGCTGCCTCACGGCGCTCTCCAACGAGGAGGCAGAGCACCAGGAAACCGGTGGTCGGCTGTACCACATCCGGTATCCGCTCGCTGATGCGGAGGGCGAGTTCATAGTTGTCGCGACCACGAGGCCGGAGACGATGCTGGGTGACACGGCGGTCGCCGTGCACCCGGGAGACGAGAGGAACAGGCACCTCGTGGGCCGCGACGTCGAACTGCCGCTTGTCGGTCGCCGCATCCCGATCATTGCGGACGAGTACGTGGATCCCGGATTCGGATCCGGCTTCGTCAAAGTGACGCCTGCTCACGATCCGAATGACTTCGAGATCGGGCTGCGACACGATCTTCCACGCGTCGACGTGATGAATGGCGATGCGACGATGAGCATCGAGGCTCCGGAGGCATATCGCGGGCTGGATCGGTTTGTGGCCAGGGAAAGGGTCCTCGAGGACCTGGGGTCCCTCGGACTCCTGGTCAAGGCCGAGGAGCACGAGCATTCGGTGGGACACTGTTATCGGTGCGACACGGTCGTGGAGCCGCGTCTCAGCCTGCAGTGGTTCGTCCGCATGAAGCCCCTGGCAGAGCCCGCGCTGGCAGCGTACAGGGAAGGGCGACTGCGGTTTCACCCGGAGCGCTTCGGCAACACCTACGAGCACTGGATGACCAACGTCAGGGACTGGTGCATCAGTCGCCAGCTCTGGTGGGGGCACCGGATTCCCGTGTGGTACTGCCAGGAGTGCGGCGAGGTCATCGTGTCGCTGGATGATCCGACGAAGTGCGACGGGTGCGGGGGAGGCCTGGACCAGGATCCTGACGTCCTGGACACGTGGTTCAGCTCCTGGCTGTGGCCCTTCAGTACACTGGGTTGGCCGGACGACACGCCGGACATGGCCGCCTTCTATCCCACCAACACGTTGAGCACGGCACCCGAGATCCTGTTCTTCTGGGTGGCGCGCATGGTGATGGCCGGACTCGAGTTCGTGGGAGAACTGCCCTTCTCGGATGTGCTGTTGCACGGTACCGTCAGAGACTCGCAGGGGCGCCGCATGTCCAAGTCGCTGGGCAACGGAATCGATCCGCTGGAGGTCGTGGAACGGTTCGGAGCTGACGCGATGCGCTACACGCTTGTCAGCTCGGCCGCGTTGGGGACGGATATACAACTGGATCACGAGGACCTCGATTCAGCGTTCCGGGTCGGGCGCAATTTCGCGAACAAGATGTGGAACGCCGTGCGCTTCGGACTGGGATACCTCGAGGAGACGGATGTACTGGCGGACCCCACCAGCACGGAGCTGGAGCTCGCGGACCGCTGGATCCTGAGCCGCTTCGCGTCGACCGCCGCGGCGGTCACGGACTCCCTGGAGCGATTCCGGCTCCACGATGCGGCAGAGACAACTTACCAGTTCGTATGGGGTGAATTCTGCGACTGGTATCTGGAGCTCGTGAAAGCCAGGCTCAGGGGTGACCGCGGAGAGGCCAGCCGGACGGCAGCGGCGGCGACCTTCGCCTTCGTGCTCGACGGCTGGCTGAAGCTGCTGCATCCGATCATGCCGTTCATCACGGAGGAGATGTACTGCCACCTGCCGGGCCGGACCGTGGAGGACAGCCTTATCGGGGGTCCGTGGCCCACCGGTTCGCACGATCTGGCGGACGAGCAGGCGGAGACAGCATTCGGGGCTCTGCAGGAGATCGTGGGCTCAGTCCGCATCCTCCGATCGGACTACGGAGTCGACCCGTCCCGACGGGTGGACGTCGTGGTAGCCAGGGCGCCGGAGGCGGTGGCGGCGGCGCTTGAGGCGGACAGCGAGGGCATACTTCGGCTCGGTCGGTTGGCGTC
>JAUVTH010000064.1 GCA_030601615.1 Gemmatimonadota bacterium | reverse complement strand
CGAGGTCGAGACACAGGCACCGGTGTCCGAATAACTCGATCTCCATCGTGTGCGGAAGCAGGTCCTCGTACCGGCCTCCGCCCGTGATTTCCCCAAGCAAGTCGATGTCGCCCGCGGCTGTCGTCAGCGTGAAGTTCAGACCGCTGCGTACAGTCGCGCCGGACCATTCGAAGGGCAGGCCTGGAGGAGCCCCACGGGGGTACGGCGCGAGAGGCGCCAGCGAAACCGCGAGCCGTTCGAGGTTGGTGTCGCTCCGGGCGTAGACCACGTCGATGTCCTGAGTCAGGCGGGCCGAGCCGTGTACCGTAGCGGCCAGGCCCCCGACGATCACGAACTCGACATCCGCGTCTACGAGTACCTTTATCAGGGCCCTGAAGTCGGTCATCTCGCAGCGTCTCCCGCTCGCCTCGCCTCAGAAGCCAGCCGCTGAAGGGCCAGGAGGTTGTCCACCCGTTCCTGGACCGTTCGCCGCAGGTTCTCACGCAGTAAGGTGCAATCCACGTCTCTCTTGTAAGCCTCGACGACCGGATCTGACTCGGCCTCCGTTGGTTTCGCGGCTGCAGCGACCGAAATACGCGGCCGGCCGTGAAGATCGTCGGCGATCTCCTGGTACGTCTCGGCGTCGTATACGACGAGCTCCGCCCGACCGTTTACCGTCAGCACTTCCGGACGGCCCGTCTCGCGGAGTCGGCGGATGTGCTCACGCGTCCTTCTCTGGAAGTCACTGAGCGAAAAGATGTCGGCCACCCTGAACATTCGATCAACGTCCGTGAAGTGTGACAGTTAATTACCTGTTAATAACATGTCACAGATTCGACCTACCGTCAATCCGAGGGCAAGACCCTGCGCACGTGGGATGCCAGATATACCGTGCTGAGCGCCCGCCCGCCTACGTAGGACAGGAACGCAGCCGTCACGCCCACCAGCCCGAACTTCCAACCCGCGACGGCAAACAGGATCGCGATCATGCTCACCTCGATCATCGTGGCCACGGTGATCGGGCGCGTGACTCTCGCCTGCATCAGGGTGGCGCGTTGGAACGAGAGGAGTACCGACAGCGCCGGCAGCGCCACCAGGATCCGGGTCGGAGTAAGCGCGAACGAGGCCAGCTCGGGAGCGAGTCCGGAGATCGTGACGAACCACACATCGGCCAGTGGCGTGAATGCCACCGCCGCCAGCCCGGCCGTGGCCGCCAGGCCGAGACCGGCCCCGAACCGGGCGAGCTCCGGGAAGTGCTCATTATCCTTCCCCAACAGCACGATCGTGGCATCCTGGAAGCTTAGCCCCAGTGCCCGGAAGATGAACGAGAGCGCGTGCACAACCGGAAACACGGCCAGTGACTCCACGGGCGAGACCGCTCGTACCATGAAGAACGTGAGCATCGGGTGCACCATCAACCCGATTACCGATGTGAGCAGCAAAGGAAAGTAGAAATGCGAGATGCGGCGGTAACCGAGGGGCGCCGAGGCTTCGTCCACCCTGTCAGGCCCGGCCAGTAGCTCGCGAATCGCGTTCGATGCCATGAGCCGGGCCGCGATCGCTTCGGTGACTACGGCAGCCGACAATGACGCAGCTCCCACCCAGGCGCCGGGCAAGTCCGTGGCGAGAACCAGAATGAGGGCCGTGGCCGACATCGCCGCCAGCCGGATCATCGTGCCCGTCGCCACCAGACGCGTGCGCCCCGACCGAATGAGGATCCCCTGGACGAACCGCCGCATGCCGATTGCCGCGGGCCAGGGGAGGAAGAACCACAGGGCTCCGTAGGTGAGATCGGCGACCTCCGGAGGAAGACCGATGACGGTGCGCATCACGAAGTCGAACACCGGCGGAATCAACACGACCAGCAGGAGCAGGGTGGATCCGATGTTCAGGGCGTTGGCGAAGTTGCGCAGCTTCCGGTAGCTGCCGGCGTCCTCGACCAGCGCCGTCGAAGCGCTCATCAGCATGATGACGGGCGCCTCGATCAGGATGGCGAAAGCGAACGCCACGCCGTGCGCCGCCAGGTTGTATGTCGGGTCCGGAAGTCGCGCGATCACGGCGGCAAGGAACGGCCCCTCGGCCGCCATCATCAACCAGGTGGCGGCGAGAGGAGACCAGAAACGGAATATGTGGCGGTTGGACAGCCGTCCCGGCTCAGGAGTATTCAGGCGTCAGCTTCTCCCGCACCCGCTCGAGCAAGGCCTTGGTGAGACGGATCCCCTCGGGCTCCGGCAGCCGGTTTCCCTCGTACTCGATGCCTATCCATCCGCGGTATCCCGAGTCGAGCACGATGCGGATCAGTTGCTCGTAGTCGAGGTTCGCCTCAGCACCCGCATCGTCGAAGTCGTTGGTCTTCGCCGAGACCGCCCGGGCGTAGGGCATCAACTGCTCGACACCGCGATAATTGTCGTAGCGCTCGCTCTCCGAGATCCGGAAGTTGCCGAAGTCCAGCAGCGTGCCGAGACGGGGGTGGTCACCCGCCTCGATCACCGATGAAAGCCAGCGCCCGTTGTTCGATAGCCCACCGTGGTTCTCGACGATCACGTTGATCCCGTACCCGTCCGCGAACTCGGCGAGGCTCCTCAGCCCGTCCGCCACCAGGTCGCGCTGCTCGTCCCAACTCCCCTCGCTCGCAGCGTTGACCCGGATCGAGTGGCAGTCAAGCACCCGGGCGGCCTCGACCCAGCGGTAGTGGTTCTCGACGGCCGTCGCTCGGGCCGCGTCGTCTGGATCGCCCAGCCGGCCTTCCCCATCGCACATGATCAGCAGGCTCTTCACGCCCTCCGCGGCGCACCGGTCCTTGAGCGTCATCAAGTAGCCCTGGTCCAGCGCCCTGTCCTTGAAGAACGAGTTCACGTACTCGACGCCCTCGATGCCGAACTCGCGCCGGGCCACCTTCGGAAAGTCCAGGTTGTCCAGCTCCCCGTCGTACAGGGCCCGGTGCAGCGACCACTGGGCCAGGGAGATGCGAAACAGCGGCTCCTCCCCTCCGGACTCCGGAAATGGCGTCACTGATGCTGCGATCCGGTTTCCCGCATCGGCAGAAGCGGCACGGCCCACCCCGCTCAGCACGAGGCCCGCGGCGCCCGCGGAAAACCGGCGCACGAAGTGGCGCCGATCGAGAGGGGGTCGGGCATGGCCTGGACTGTTCATCCGGGCTCCTTGCCGGGACTCGTCCCGGCGGCCAAGATCCTGTTCACGTTGCTAAGGTGCTGGGAAAGTACAGCCACGAACGGCCGCGCACAGCGTCCAGATCCGACGGAGTCTCGACACATGCTGATGATCCTGCAAACCAACATCGCACAAGAGTGGACCTCGGCGGTTCGCGCCTGGCTCGAGGCCCACCCGCCGATCCAGAGCTTCGCCGGCCTGGCGGCGCTTCTGCTCGTTGCCTGGGTCGCGAACGTCGTCGCGCGGCGTTACCTGGTTCGTCTCGTAGAGCGCCTGACGGCGAAGTCCCCCATTGATTGGGACGACGTGGTCGCGCATCACGGCGTGTTCCAGCGCCTCGCCCACCTGATTCCGCTGGCCATCGTTTACTTCGGGATCGATCTCGTTCCCAACGTGCCGGCGAATGTGTACAGCTTCGTCGAGATCATCGCCCTCGTCCTCATCGTCTGGACAGTCATGCGCTCGGCGGACGGCTTCCTGAACGCCGTGGAGCAGATCTACAAAGGCCTGCCCATGTCGAAGGACAGGCCCATCAAGGGCTGGCTCCAGATCCTCAAGATATTCATGTACGTGATGGGCTCGATCCTCGTCGTGGCCATCGCGATCGGGCAGTCGCCGCTCGTTCTCCTGGGCGGCTTCGGCGCGATGACGGCCGTGCTCATGCTCGTGTTCAAGGACACCATCCTTTCGGTCGTGGCCAGCATCCAGATCGCCAGCAACGACATGATCCGCATCGGCGACTGGGTCGAGATGCCGAAATACGGCGCGGACGGCGACGTGATCGAGATCGCCCTCCACACCGTGAAGATCCAGAACTGGGACAAGACGGTCACGGCCGTTCCCACCCACGCGTTCATCACCGACTGGTTCAAGAACTGGCGCTTCATGTCCGAGTCAGGCGGGCGCCGGATCAGCAGGGACCTGCTCGTGGACCAGTCGACGATCCGCTTCCTGACGGAGGAAGAGATCGACCGCTTCAAGCGATTTGACCTTCTGCGGGAGTACATTGAGGAAAAGGAAATCACACTGGCCGACGTCAACCGGCCGCTCGAGGAGGCACACGAGGACCCGGTCAACGCCCGGCGCCTCACCAACATCGGCACTCTGCGCACCTACATCTTCGCGTATCTGCAGAGTCATCCACAGATAAACCCGGAGATGACACTGCTTGTCCGGCAGCGTGAGCCCACGCCGGACGGGCTTCCGATCCAGATCTACTGCTTTACGAGCACGACGAAGTGGGGCGAATACGAAGACATACAGTCGGACATCTTCGATCACATCCTGGCCATCGTGCCGGAGTTCGGCCTCCAGGTATTCCAACGCCCGTCCGGCGTAGACCTGAGGGAATTGCGACTGGCGGGGTCGGAGGCTGAAACGCCGACTGCTCGAACCACGTAGGTTGCGGCTCGGAACGCGACACCCCAACGGACGACGGCAATCCGATGAACGACAGTTACGTACCGCAACGCAGCGACGTGTCAGTGGCGGCGTTTCCGAAGTACCGAAGTCGCTGGCGGCTCGCGGGCGACCTCGGAGTGTTCGAGCTCAAGCTCGCTATCGACGGACTCAAGGACATCGTGCTGGCGCCCCTCGCGGTGGCAGCGGTACTGGCGGACATGGTGATGCCGGCGAAGAGCCGCGGCATGTTCCTCCGAGCGGTGATCCGGATCGGCTGGCGTTTCGAAGCGTGGTTGAACCTCTACGGCGTCGGTCGGAGGTCGGAGGCGCGGAGCATCCTGGAGGAAGGCGGCGGCGATGTGATCGTGGATTACATCGAGAGCACGGCGCTGGACCTGCACCGGGGAATCAAGGCTCGAAAGAAGAAGCCGGAGGTCTGAGCGCAAGACGCTCGGAGAGGCTCACCTGTCCCCAGGCAACTACGGCTCAGAGCTCGATCTGGGCACCCAGCTCGATGACCCGGTTGGGAGGCAGCCGGAAGAAGTCCGTCGCTCCGAGGGAGTTCCGTGACATCAGCGCGAACAACCTCGCCCGCCACAGGCGCATTGGCGGGTCCTTCCTGGGTATCAGCTTCTCTCGTCCCAGGAAGTACGACGTCTCCATCGGCTTGAATTCGATTCCCACGCCGGCCGGACACTGGGCCAGCGCGGCCGGTATGTGTGGATCCTGGCTGAATCCGTAGCTGACCGTGACGGCAAAGAAGCCAGCCCCCAGGTCGTCGCACCGGATCCGCTCCTCGCGCGGCACGTACGGCACTTCCTCGGTAACGACGCGGAGCAGAACCACCCGCTCGTGAAGCACCTTGTTGTGTTTCAGGTTGTGGAGGAGTGCTGGCGGCGTCTGCCGGACGCCGGAGTGCAAGTAGACGGCCGTGCCGGGGACCCTGTGCTGCGGATGCTGCTTCATGTTGTGAACGAACAGATCGACCGGCAGACCCTGCCCGCTGAGTCGCCGTCTGAGCATGATCCGCCCGAGGCGCCACGTCGTCATCAGCACGAGGATGCCCCCGGCAACGACCAGCGGGAACCACCCACCATGCGGGATCTTCGGCAGGTTGGCGCCCCAGAAGGCGAGATCCACGACCAGGAATCCGACGACGAGCAGTACGACGGTCCAGGTGGGCCATCGGAATCGCTGCAGGGCCACGTACCCGAACAGGATGGTCGTGAACACCATGTCGGTAGTCACGGCTACACCGTACGCCGCCGCCAGCCGACTGGAGGAGCCGAAGCCGACGACCAGTCCGATCGCGCCGATCATCAACAGCCAGTTGATGCCCGATATGTAGACCTGCCCGATCTCCCGGCTCGAGGTCTGCGAGATCCGCATCCGAGGCAGGTATCCCAACTGGACGGCCTGGCGAGTGAGCGAGAAGGCTCCCGAGATCACGGCCTGCGACGCGATCACGGTAGCGACCGTCGTGAGACCGACCAGCGGATAGAGGGCCCAGCGTGGAGCCATCATATAGAACGGTTGCTCGATCGTCTCGGGGTGCGCGATGATCATCGCACCCTGCCCGAAGTAGTTGATCAGCAGAGCCGGCAGAACAACGATGAACCACACGAGTCGGATCGGGCGGCGGCCGAAGTGCCCCATGTCGGCATACATCGCCTCGCCCCCGGTCACTACCAGGAACACGCTTCCGAGAACCAGGAAGCCCAGCAGTCCGTTGCGCTGGAAAAAGGCGATCGCATGAATCGGGTTGATCGCCTTGAATACGGCCGGGTTGTCCGCGATGTGACTCGCTCCGAGAACCCCCAGCGTCAAGAACCAGATGAGAACGATGGGCCCGAACAGGGCGCCTACTTTGGCGGTCCCGCGCCGCTGGATCGAGAAGAGCCCGACAAGGATCGCGATCGTGATCGGGATCACGTACGGACCGAAGACGGGAGTCGCCACCTCGAGTCCCTCGACTGCGCTGAGCACCGAGATCGCGGGCGTGATCATACTGTCGCCATACAGGAGTGCCGCCCCGAACAGACCGGCGAGCACGAGCCACTTCCGGGATCCTTTGGCCTCGCCCCCCGGAGGCGAGACCAGCGCGGTGAGGGCCATGATTCCGCCCTCGCCCCGGTTGTCGGCGCGCATGACGAAGCCGAGGTACTTGACCGAGATTACGAGGATGAGGGACCAGAAGATGAGCGACAGGACGCCGAGGACGTTGGCGGCGGTCCCTTCGATCCCGTGAGACGAGTGAAGCGACTCTCGCAACGCGTAGATCGGACTCGTGCCGATATCACCGTACACGACCCCGAGCGCGGCCAGCGACAGAACGGCGAGGTAGAAGCCCTTCGGATCGTCAGGCGCGTGAACGACGGTGGATGTGCCGGCGTTGGCGTCCGTCGCGCTGCTCACTGACTCTCCCTGACCCGGTGAATTGGCCATCCGTCCGGAAAACGAACGTGGAGAGTTACTCGATGCGGGTCCTTTGCGCTACCCAGTCACCTATTATCTCGAGGGCTGCCGGTGACATCGTCTCTTCGATTCCGGCATACTCGGTCGGAGACCCCGTCTCGGCCGTCTGGAACAGGTGGTTGAGGCCCGGAAGGACCTCGGCCGTTACGTCCGTGTTCCCTCCCTCGCGCAGCGCATCCTCCACGGGACCGAGGTTCTCGGCCGCCGGCACCTGGGTGTCCTTCTCTCCATTGAGCGCCAGCACCGGAATCGCCAGTTCGCGTAGCTCCGGAAGAGGATCGTACACGAGGAAGTGTCTCATCCAGGGGGTCAGGAGAGCCCGGACCTGCCCGTCTGCCGCCTCACCCGTAAGGCCGGCTTCCGCGAGGATCTCCCGGGCCTGCTGCGCCGCGACGCTGTCGTCTTCGGCAGTCACGACCACGTCGAGGAGCCGTGTCTGAACGGCGGAACGTTGCTCGACCACCGCCTCGTTCAGCCCGGCGGCGCGATTCATGGCCTTGGCCTGCATCACCAGGAGCTCCCTCCCGTTCACCCCCGTGCTGGCCAGGAGCACGGCGAATGCGATGTCCCCGCTCTGATTCGCGGCGATCGGCACCACGATGGCTCCCTCGCTGTGACCCAGCAGTCCGATGCGCTCCGAATCGATCTCGGGCCGCGTCTTCAGGTAGGCCACCGCAGCCAGCGCGTCGC
Organism: Gemmatimonadota bacterium; assembly: GCA_030601615.1. Lineage (GTDB taxonomy): Bacteria > Gemmatimonadota > Gemmatimonadetes > Palauibacterales > Palauibacteraceae > Benthicola. The sequence goes on along the minus strand of JAUVTH010000064.1, from coordinate 30 downwards.
TGGCGAAGTCAGGTGTCGTCGCACTACCGA
>JAUVTH010000286.1 GCA_030601615.1 Gemmatimonadota bacterium | reverse complement strand
CCGGTCACCGGGTCACGGGCGAGGCCAGCCGTCAGATCGCCCGCTCGCGTAGTAGCCAGGAACCACACCTCCGATCGATCTGTGCCCGCCTCTCGGTAACGGAGCGTCTCGTACGCAAATTCGATGGCCGCCGTGAGGTCGGGGGCGTCCGGGCTTCCCGCGACCGCATAGCGCGCGTCTTCCTCGTTGATCTCGCGCTCCCCGGCGAGGAATCCCTGGAAACCGGGGTTGAACCGGTCTCCGGCGGCTCGCATGCGAGTGTCCATGCGGCGGAAGTGGTTGTCCTCATACAGGAAGTCGAGGACGCGGCGTGACTGATACAGGTAGGCGAGTCGTCCGCCCCCCACTCGCATCAGCTCGCTCGGCATGGTGAATCCGCTGGCGTCGGCGAGGTTCTCTAGAATCCGATAGTCCCCGAGGGACCTTAACCCCGTTTTCGACACTGGTGCGAAGTGGAACACGCGCGGGCCCTCGGGCCGGTAGTAGGCCCAGGTCTCGTTGAGGTCCATGAAAGGCTCGACGGTGACCAAGGATTCGCCCATGCGGAGGTAGATCAGGCCCCGGTCGTCGATCTCGAGGCTGTCCGCCCGGCCGAGGCGGTCGGCAAGGTCGTCCGTGAGCCGAGGCGTCCTGATGTAATAAAGGCCACGGGCCTGGTGCAGGCGGCCGTAGTGGATCTGCAGTCGCTCCTCCGGGCTGACCGCCATCCGGAACGCGCGCTGTTCGACGAAACGACGAACCTGATCGCAGGCCTCCGGGTCAGCCTGCAGCTCCGCCCACGTCGCCTGCTCATCGGGCGTGGCGAGGCCGCGGAGGTCCTCCCACATGGCACGCCGCGTCGGAGTGTCCAGTCGCTCGCAAGCCTGCCAGAACGCGGCCCCTCCGTCCGCGCGGCGTTCCTCGAACGTGCCGGGAATGCCGGGCCCCGATGTCGGCGCCTGGAGGAGGATCCGGGCTCGCTCCAGTTCGACCCGCGGACGAAGTGTCCCGTCGGGAGCCCACCGGGCCGGCAGGGCGTTGAGCGCTGAGCGGTACTGGTCCGCCCGCCTCCAGAGCACGGCGACCGCTACCGAGTCCGCGTCAGTAACCGGCCCACCCTCCTGCTCCCACTTCAGCAGCGCTCGGCGCACATGGGACACGTCGGGGTGGTCGCGATACAGGGAAAGAGACGAGGCGATATGCCTCGGGATGGTGTCCCGAGCGGCATGCGAGGCTGCACGGAGATCCTTCACGTGGGGCGGCGCGGTGAGGACCGCACAAGCGACGAGACCAGCGCCCGCGATCCGCACCTTCCAGCGGAAGCCCCGTGTCCGACGGATCATGCTGCCTCTGTCACATCTCCCCGATGCCCCACTGGTCCTCCAACGCCTGCAGCAGTGCTTCCGGGTCGCGGCCTTCCTCGATCAGGGGAGCGAGGACGTCCTCCGCCTCGGCATCTCGGCCCATGTCCTGGAGCAGAGAACCCAGGAGCAGTCGGGCAGCCAGGTACGATGGTCGCAGCTCCAGGGCCTCTCTGGCGGATCGCTCGGCCGCTGCCGGCTCTCCGAGGAGCTTGAGCGCTACAGCCGCGCCGTACTTCGCCGGAACCCACTGCGGCTGCTGCGTCAGCGCGACGCGGAATCTCTCCAGTGCCTTCTCCGGTTTCCCCTGCGTCAGGTCGCAGACGCCAAGATTGGCCTGCGCGGCAACCTCGTACGGATACGACCGGCCCAAATTGAAGTACGGCTGAATGCGCCGGAAGTTCGACTCCCGCGCGACCTGGAACAGGAATGCCTCGAACTCGGAGCGTGCTTCTCCGGCGTCACCGCTCCTCAACAGCCGAAGTCCCCTCCGGAAGCGGCGTGTCTTCCAGTGCCACCAGCGACCGGGCAGGAAGAGGAGCAGCAGGAACAGCACCAGGACCCACCCGGGCGGGCGGAAGAGGAGGAGGACCAGCAGCAGGGCCAGGGCGGCGATGAGAGCTGGAGCGACCAAGGGTTCGCGCGTACCTCCCGAGCGTTTATGATGTGAGCCGTGATCCGCTATCATTACCATACAGCGCAGCGCGACATCCCGCGCCTCGAAGTGAAGAAAGGCGACACCCTGGTGCACGCCTACAGCGACACGTCTATCGAAGAACTGATCGAGTGGGGGCGCTTGCACGGGCTCAAGGCCGAGTGGATCGATCGGAGAAACGCCCTGCCTCACTACGACCTGTTCGGAGCGTCAGTGGAGTGGGCCGGACAGGGTGTGACCCGGGCCGAGCTGGTCGCGGACCTCAGGATGTGGCGGGAGAGGCGGACAGAGTGATCTCTGTTTTTGTGACGGCCGTCTCGATCGGGCTCCTGGTCCAACTCGGCTACGCACACCGAAGGGCCGTTCAGCGGCTCCGCCTGCGGGACGGCCAGCGCCCCGCGGCCCTCGCCACCTGTCCGCCGGTAACGGTGATCCGGCCCGTCAAGGGAAAGGACGTCGAGCAGGAAGCCAACTTCCTGGCGGCTCTCGAAACCGGCTACCGCGGAGAGATCGAGACGATCTTCGTTCTCGAGGATGAGGACGATCCAGCCTATTCTCTCGTCCGAAAGACTATCGAGGCGCACGAGGACTCCGGCGCGCACGGCGCGGCCCGGATACTCCTGGCGGGGGCGCCGCCGGCAGGCCGCACCGGCAAGATCAACAACATGATCGTCGGCGAGGCTGAAGCGCGGGGCGACTTCATCGTCTTCGGTGACTCCGACACCAGGCCTGACGCCGCCGTGCTCACGAACCTGATCGAGCACCTCGTGGCGGATGAATCC
>JAUVTH010000070.1 GCA_030601615.1 Gemmatimonadota bacterium | reverse complement strand
ACACGGTCGACGGCAGCAACGCGTCAGCATACTCGAAGTCCTCTTCGTACGGGTCCGAGCCGGCTGTACCTGTGAATCCGCCGTCGAGCCCCCAGGCCGCCACTGTATCGTACACCATCAACGTCGCCTCATCGGCGGCAGTCGAGTCGCACACGATCGCGCGCATGATGTCGAACCGAACGGCGACCGAATCGGATTCGGCGGCGAGCAGATCGACACCCGAAGCCATGCGAAGCTCGGAGGACATCAGGTCGAACGTCGCCCGGTTGCTCTGCTCGGCCCACATCTGGTCGTCGGTTCGCTCGTAGAACCGGCTCTGCCCCAGCATCAGTGACAGCATGGCTGAGGCCAGGATTCCGCTGATCACGAGCGAGATCAATGCCTCGACCAGCGTAAAACCGGCCTGTGACTTGATCCGGTTCATTGTATCGCTTCTCCTCACGGTACCGGGTCCGGCAGAGGCCGCGGCTTGTACAGACGAGGCGTGAATGTGCGACTGCCCATGTCCCCGACTCCGTCGACCACGACGGTCACCTGCTTCACCCGGGACGAGATATCGGTAACACCGATCGTCACGGTGTAATCGTGACCCGAAAGACTGACGGTATCCGCACCACTGACCGCAGAGTCCCAGCCGTCCTTCTGGACATCCTCCAGCACGATCTGGGCGGCCGTCGCCTGCTGGGTGCGCCAGTTGGCGATCCGGGCCTGAGCCGCCGTAGCCAGACTCAACCCGCTTACGGCTACCAGGCCTATCACGAGAATGGTGAGGGCGATCAACGCTTCGACAAGGCCGAAGCCACGTTCATTCGCGATGTGGTCATTCATCCGGGAACACACAGCCATCGCCCCAACCTCAGTTCGTGGTAATTCGATGCCGCCCGAGCCCGTTTACAGTCACCGTTTTCGAGCCGGAGTTGCTTCCGACGTCGATCACGGCGAACGCGGACACGAGCATGCCGCGCGCGTTGAAAGTCAGAGAGTCACCCGCGAGGCGTATGTTCAGCGAGTCCAGCGGAAGATCCGAGTCGGCGTCGAACCAACGCGTTTTCAGCACGTTGCCGCTCGCATCCCGGATCTGGTAGCTCTGGTTCGATTCATCGGCGACCAGAGATACGTTGCTGCGCTCGCGGATCGCGTAGGTCCGCGTCAATGCGGCGTCCGCCGCCACAACCTGCGCCGCCCGGTTCAGGATCGTCCGCTGACGGAAGTCCCTGAACGAAGTGCTGGCCATCAGGCCCACGACGCTCATGATCGTGACGGCGATCAGCAGCTCGACGAGCGTGAAGCCTCTCTGGTTGCCTCTTAATAGACGGTTCATATGGTCCATTCGCATGCCGTTGCGTGTCTACCGGGCATCGGGTGCACCGCTCTCACGCACCCTGAAGGAGCAATTCGTGGACCAGCCACCGATCCAAAACCCGGAGACGTCACACCCCACGGATCACGGTCATGTCGGCGGTAGTCTCGATCACATAATGGTGTGCCATTATGTGAGTTACATGTCCCAAGGCTGTGCATTCGGTCGGGCGCGTACCGAACAGTACCCGAAATCACCCGTTCCGGCGCTGGACCCGGGCATGGTGGCAATTTTCCGCAGGGTGCAAGATCTTCAGGGAGATTTCGGCACACGATTCCCCGGGAGGCTTTACCATGGATCACCTGTCGAGAGGCAAGCTTGTCACTCTTGTAGCGCTGGCGATGTGTGCGTGCACTGGCGGCGAGGGAGGCGAGATGAGTCCCGCCGTGGAGGCCCAGGTCGTTGAAGCGGGCGCGGCGGCGGCGGACGCACTGAAGGGCATCCTCATCACGAACCTCACCGGCGCCATGCAGCAAGGCGGGCCCGCGAGCGCGATCGAGTTCTGTTCCACCAGCGCCGGCGCGCTCATGGCCGGTGTGGAGGCCGATCAGGGGCTCGAGATCAAGCGGACCACGACGCGGTACCGGAACCCTGCCAACGCGCCGGACCAGCCGGAAGCCGAGGCGCTCAGGCACTTCGAGACCGTGCTGGCCGAGACCGGCGAGCTGCCGGGTGAGTGGGTGCAGAAGGTGGGGCGTGGTGAATACCGGTACTACCAATCTCTCTCCGTGGCCCCTCCCTGCCTCAAGTGTCACGGCACATCGGAAGAGATCGATCCGGCGGTCCAGGCGATTCTGGATGAGCGTTATCCCGACGACCTGGCCATGGACTATGCGGTCGGCGACTTTCGTGGACTGATTCGGGTATCGATCCCGGCAGACAGGGTAGAGGCAACGGGGGGCTGACCGACGCGGCAGGCGAGCGACCAGTCGTAGGGGAGAAACTGAATTCGGGGGCGTTCGTTCTCCAGCCACCGGACTTCCTCGGCAGGCATCCAGCGTCGCAGGGTGAGAGCGATGGAGCGCCGGGCCACGCGTCGCCACCGAGGCATGGTCTTCGGGTAGACGAAGTCCGCCCCGTACCACATGAAGATCCGGGATAGCCGCAGCTCCCCCGCGTCCGGATCGGCAACGGTGCCGCCCTCCGCCAGGAACGACGTCGTGGCGGCGTCCAGCAGCTCGTGCAGGTCCGCCCCCCGCATCGGCTCGGCGGGTAGAGAAGGGCATGAAACGCACCCGCACACCAGCGCCGCGTGGATTCGAGGATCGCCGAAGCGGCGGATCTTTCCATGCTCGATGTCGTCGAGCGACAGAACTTCTCCTGCGATCGTGAATCGTCGTCGATCGAACGCGTCCGGAATCCGAAGCAAGGAGTCGAGTCCCTCCTCCCGCGCATCGACCGCCGCTGCGAGAACCTCAGCGTTGTAAAGGTTGATCCAGAAGGCGAGCGCCTCGTCCCGGTTCAATTGGTCAGGGTCAACGATGCCCAGGGAACCACGGTAAGCAGCAAGCTCTTCACGAAGCGATGCGGCGCCGGCGATCCCGCTTCGCGCCACGAGGTCGAGTATGGGTGCCAGGGACTCGTGGTCGAACGTGCCTCTGCCGGTGGGTCGCGGCGGCCGGCTGCGGCTGGCTCGCCACAACGAGCGGAGGACTCGCCAGTGGCTCGGTCCCTTCGGTTTTTCGTCCATGCCCGCCAAACCAGTGAGAGCAGCCGTCGGTTCCCTGTCGCCTCACGCCTTCGTATTCTCAGGTCCTGCCCGATGCTGTGGCACACGGCTGCCCGGGCGGAGGTCGACACCCGTTTCCGAAGATCGATCCATGCAGAGACCTGAAGTCGGAGACCTGAACCCCCCGGATCGGCTCCTCATGGGCCCCGGACCGAGCGACGTTCATCCTCGTGTCCTCCGCGCCATGAGCACTCCGCTCGTGGGCCATCTCGATCCGGCCTTCATCGAGATCATGCAGGAGGTGCAGGCGCTCCTGAGATACGCGTTCCGCACGGATAACCGCTGGACGATCCCGGTGAGCGGAACGGGCTCGGCCGCGATGGAGGCCGCGTTCACCAACATGATCGAACCGGGCGACGTGGTCCTCGTGCCGACGAACGGGTACTTCGGCGCCAGGATGGACAGCATGGCGCGTCGCGCAGGCGGCGAAGTGGTGCACGTCCACGCCCCTTGGGGGGAGCCCCTGGATCCGGACGACGTCCGGGCGGCGTTTGAAGAGCACCGACCTCGGGTGTTCGGCTTCGTCCATGCGGAGACGAGCACCGGGGCCCTGCAGCCCGACGTGCCCGAGCTTACCCGGATCGCGCACGAGCACGACGCGTTCGTGATCGCCGACACGGTCACATCTCTCGGCGGCGTGGAGCTCCGGGTCGATGAATGGGGCATCGACGTCGCGTACTCGGGCGGCCAGAAGTGCCTGTCCTGCCCGCCGGGGGCGAGTCCCCTTAGCCTCAACGAGCGTGCGTTCGACAAAGTGAGGAACCGGTCCGAGCTCGTGAGGAGCTGGTACCTCGACGTGGGCCTGCTGGAGAGCTACTGGGGAGACGATCGCTCATATCACCACACCGCGCCCATCACGGCCATCTACGGCCTGCGCGAAGCTCTCCGGCTTGTGGCGGAAGAGGGAATCGAGCAGCGGTGGGCCCGGCACCTGCGGGTCGCGGGCGCCCTGAAGGCCGGTGTCGAGGCGATGGGCCTGCGGATGAATCCGGAGGACAGATTCTGGCTGCCCAGCCTGAATGCGGTGCGGATCCCGGAGAGCGTGGACGCGAAGGCCTTGTGCAGGCACATCCTGCTGACGCACGGCATCGAGATCGCGGGAGGCCTCGGCGACCTGGCTGGGAAGATCATCCGAATCGGGTGCATGGGGCACTCTGCGCAGCCGCGAAACGTGCTGGCCCTTCTTCCGGCGCTGGCGGACGGCTTCGCTCGCCAGGGCATCGAGCTGGACGCAGCGGCCGGGCTGGCAGCAGCGGCCGAGGCGCTCGAGACCGGGTGACCCGGACCCGGTGATCGTGGAGGGCGAGAGGCCGACTGACCCCGTGCTCGGGGAGGACGACGACCGCTACTGGCGGCTGGCGCTGGCGGTGGTCCTCACAGCAACCCTCGTTCGTCTCGTGTTTGCCGGTCTCCTACCGCTGTTCCCCGATGAGACGTACTACTGGGAATGGTCCCGAAGGCCGGCCCCTTCCTACTACGATCATCCACCCGGGATAGCGGCCGTGATCGCGTTCGGCACGGCTCTGTTCGGCGACACGCGAATGGGAGTGCGCTTCGGAGCCGTCCTTCTCGGCCTGGTGGGCTCGGTGGCGGGAATCGCGCTCACGCGCCGGCTCGGTGGCGGGAAGTCGGCCCTGGTGGCTGCGCTCGCCCTGGCTGTCATGCCGTTGGCCGCCGCCGGCCTGCTCCTCGCCACGCCGGACGCTCCCCTGCTCGCGGCGCTCGCGGTAGCGACGTGGGCCCTGATTCGGGCGGTGGAGAAGGAGCCGGGCACCATGGCCGACATTGGCTGGTGGTGCGTCACCGGCCTGGCCCTTGGGGCAGCTATGCTCTCCAAGTACACGGCGGTGCTCCTGCCGGCCGGCGTCGCGCTGGGATTCGCCCTGGACCCGCGCCTCCGACGGCGACTCCTGACGCCCGGACCGTGGATCGGAGTCGGACTTGGCCTCGCGGCGTTCTCTCCCGTCATCATGTGGAATGCGCAGATGGGGTGGCCTTCGTTCGCATTTCAGCTGGAGCACGGATTCGGTGGCGCGGCTTCGGAGGCGGGCCTCGTGTCTCGCCTGCTCGGCGGCTTGAACCGGGAGTTCGATTATCTGGGCGGCCAACTCGGACTCGTGTCGCCGATCCTGTTCGTGTTGATAGCCGTGGTCGTGGGCCGGGCTCTGCGGAACGGGCTGAGAGGCGAAGGCGACTCGAGGGGAACCGTGCTGGGGGGAATCGCGCTCGCGGTATTCGGCACCTTCGCGCTCAGCGCATTGCGCAGACACGTCGAGCCCAACTGGCCGGCGCCGGCGTACGTGGCGGGGGTCGTGCTGCTGGGTGCTGGTTGGAAGTCAGCGAGTGGCCGCTGGCTGAGGTGGGGCCTGTGGCTGGGTGCGGTTCTGGTGGTCGGCATCTACATCCAGGCGCTGGTGCCTGCGCTGCCGATCGATGCCCGCCGCGATCCGATCGCACAGGCGCACGGGTGGGATTCGTTGGCATTAGTGACGAATGACGCGCGGGCGGAGCTCAGGAGCGCGGGCTGTCCCGCCGTCTGGGTCGCCACGAATCGGTACCAGGAGGCCTCGGAGCTCGGCTTCCACCTTCCCGACCGTCCCGCCGTGTTCTCGCTGAACGTGCGGCGGCGCAGCAACCAGTATGCGATCTGGCCGGGATTCGAGGAAACGGCGACAGCCGGCGACTGTCTCGTGTTCGTGGACATCGACGATGGCTGGGCCCGTCAGATCGTGCGAGACCTCGAAGGCCGGTTCTCTTCGACAGTGGAGATCGGCCCCACGCAGAGAAGACGCGGGCGAGGAGTGACGGCGGATTATCGGCTGTGGGCGTTCACGGACTGGACGGGAGAGCCACTCACGCCCGGCCCGTAGAGCTTGACGGTCAGGCCCCGGTGGCCTGCGTCTTCCACGTCGCGGCCACTTCCGCCGCGAACCGATCGAACGGTATCGGGTCCCTGCCCAGGATTCGGCGCTGGCGGGCGAAGTCATCATCGCTCGCGAGCAGCCCGCGGGCCTGAAAGTCGCCGTACATGATCCGGAGGTCCGCCACGAGCCAGTCGGGCATCATCGCTGACGCGGCCTGAGCCCACGCGTCGAGGTCGTCCCCGGCATAGATCACGCCTGAGCCGAGCGCGGCCCCCCAGGCCTGTGCCGTACCTTCCCCGGTGCAGATGTCGGGACCGACCACCGGGTAGTGCTCGCCCTCGTGCCCGTCGTCCGTGAGGGCAGCGACGGCTGCGGCCGCGATATCCCGGACGTCCACACGGTTCAGCCCGACGGAGCCTAGCGGATGCGGATACACGCCGAAATCGACGAGCGGCTGCTGAACCCACACATCGTTCTGGTAGAAGCTGTTGGGCTCGATGACCGTGTAAGGCAGACCGGACCGCTCGAGTCCCTGCGCGATCTCAACCTTGGTTCGGAAATGGGGGATCTGAGGAGCGTCCGCGGCTTTGTGGACGGACATGAAAACGATGCGCCGGACACCCGCTGCTCTCGCCGCCTCGATCCCGGCCAGACCCTGCGCCACCTCGTCCTGTGCCAGAGGCGTGAGGAGGAACAATCGGTCTACACCCTCGAAAGCCGGACCGAGCGTGGACGGCTCAGAAAGGGCGCCGATCGCTCCCGTCACTCCGTTCGGCAGCGCCGCGGCTTTCTCCGGCGATCGAGTCAGCACCCGCGTGTCTTGTCCCGCCGCCGCCAGGTTCGCGACCACGTGGCTTCCCACCGTGCCGGTTCCGCCCGTCACCAGAATCGTCATCACCCCTCCGCTCGATCTCCGTTGGAAGCTGCCAAACAGTCCGAAACTACAGTCTAAGCAAAGGCGCCCGGCGGGTGCAGTCCCCGTCGGGCGCGTGAAACATGTCCGGGGAGCGAGACCTCCAGTGGGCGCGTGCGGCCCATACGCTACCGGTCTGCGGCCCGCAAGCGGTGGAGCGCCGCTTTCACTCGATAGGCTCCCACGTAGCGAAGATCATGACAACGCCGTCGTCGTCCTCCAGCGCGAGACCCCCGCCTCGCAGAAAGGCGCGGGTCGCAGCTTACAGGTTCCGCAAGAACGCCTGCTCGAGGTCCATCCGGCCATCGGGACATGCCATCAGGGTCGCGCCCGTCGGTCCCTGGACGATCTGGTGTCCATTCTTGATCCGGAAATCGCCGAAGTATCGATTGCATCCGTCAAAGCCGGCCGTGCGCCCTTGCTC
>JAUVTH010000183.1 GCA_030601615.1 Gemmatimonadota bacterium | reverse complement strand
ACGGTCGCCGTCAGCCGCACCAGCGGCTGACATTGAGCCCGCAGAGCGTGCGAATTACGAGCGCCCTTGGAATCATGAGACATAGCCTCGAAACTTGACATATACGTAGGACCTGCTCGATTTCTACGACGTTGAGACCGGCACGACGTCGATGGCACGGACGACGGGATACACGGGCACGGTGGTCGCCCGGCAAGTGGCGAGCGGTCTGTTCCGGCGGCCCGGAATCAACCCGCCGGAATACGTGGGCCGCGAGGAAGGCTGCTACGAAAACTTGCTCGAGGGACTGGGACAGAGGAACATTGGGTGGACGGGCTCCGTAGCCGAATTCTGAGATGCGGCCCGAAGGAGAGCTGGACACATGGACGTAAGGGATGTCCGCCGGACGACCGACGACAGCTTCGCGGGGGCGATCCGGCTGGCCCTCGGTGCACTGTTCCTGATGACCGGTGTCATGAAGCTGGCCGTTCCCATGTTGGCCGAAGCCTTCTCGGGGCAACTCGTCGCTTCCGGAATCCCGATGGTCGGGCTGGCGAAGTGGATCGTACCAATCGTCGAGATCGGGGCCGGCCTGGCCATGATGGCAGGCGCGTTCACGAGAGTCGTAGCGCTCATAATCATCGGGATCATGGCGGTCGCCTCTTACGTGCACCTGGTCGTGGACGATCCCGCCATGTTTCCCCTCCAGCCCCACGAGCCGGTGGTTCCGGTCGTCGTGAGCCTCATGGCCGTGTATCTGCTGTGGCGGGGCGGCGGGAGCGGCAGCGTGGATCTGAGAGACGTACCGGCGATCGACTGAAGTCTGACGCCTGACGTATCCCGATGTTAAACTACAAATTCACGCCGAATCTGAACATCGCCTCCATGGAGCCGCGTTCCGATGGCAGACAATCCCGGTCGCTCCGATGCGCCCCAGGTGCAGATCAACGCCAGCGATGAGGTGGCGCGGGGCCGTTACAGCAACAATATGCTCGTAACGCACACCCGAGAGGAGTTCATTCTCGATTTCCTCCTCACCGCCCCCAACGGAACTCAGCTCGTGTCCCGGGTGATGGTCAGTCCGGGGCACATGAAGCGGGTCCTGTCCGCATTGGCTGACAACATGCAGAAGTATGAGGCCAACTTCGGCGAAGTCGTGGCGCCGGAGGTTGGGCATCCCCAATTCCACTGACGACGATGTGCTTCCGCGTCTACATTGCGATGAGCCTCGACGGGTACATCGCCACCTCTGACGGCGGGGTTGACTGGCTGGACCCGTTTCTCGACGAGGACTACGGCTACGGACAGTTCATCTCGGAGATCTCCCACGCCGTCATGGGGCGGGTCACCTACGACCACGTCCGGAGTGTCGGGGAGTGGCCGTATCCAGACTTCGGTGTTCATGTCCTGACCAGCGGTCAACTGGACGACGCGCCCGAGCACGTGGTGGCGTGGAACGAGGCTCCACTCGAACTCGTCCGGCGTCTCGAAGCTTCAGACAGCGACGGCGATTGCTGGTTGATTGGCGGCGGGCGGACAATCGGGGCATTCGAGGAGCTCGACGTCATCGACGAGTACGAGATCTTCGTCATGCCGGTGATCCTCGGTGGGGGCGTGCCGCTGTTCGCTGCTCCGTATCCGCCGCGGACCCTGCAGCTTCTCAGCGTGAAGGCTTGGGACAACGGCGTCGTCCGCCTTCTCTACGTTCGCCAGGCCGACGGGGCCGAGTGAATCCGTCCGATATCCGATGAGGCCATACACGGTCCGGTAGCGGTACGAGGAACTGCGAACCGGATAGAACCTGCCCAGAGAGGAAAATCCACCATGCACGAGAAGAGCATCGACCTATTGAACGGAGTAGTCGCAGACGAGCTGTCGGCGATTCACCAGTACATGTACTTCCATTTCCATTGCGACGACCAGGGATATGATCTGCTGGCCGGTCTGTTCAGGAAGACATCGATCGAGGAGATGCGCCACGTCGAGATGGCCGCCGAGCGGATCCTGTTTCTCGGAGGTGACGTCGAGATGAAGCCGTCCCAGGAAGTCGAGAAGATCACCGACGTGCGGGACATGCTGGTGATGGCGCGAAAGATGGAGGAGGAGAGCGTCCACGAGTACAACGAGTGGGCCAACCTCGCCTCGCAGAACAGTGACGCCGCCACGCGGAAGATCTTCGAAGACCTGGTTGCGGATGAAGAGCGCCACTTCGACCAGTACGATACCGAGATCGACAACCTGGACCGGTTCGGAGAGAGCTACCTGGTCCTGCAGTCGATCGAGCGCAGCAAAGCCATCTCCGGTCGAGGGGAGTGAGCGTATGGATCTTGGTGCGTTCTCGGTAAGCCTGGTGGTGAAAGACCTGGCAGTCTCCAGGGCGTTTTACGAGAAGCTGGGCTTCGAGGTGACGGGTGGGGACGAAGAGCACAACTATCTCATCCTGGTGAACCGGGGTACGGTCATCGGCCTTTTCCACGGCATGTTCGAGAAGAACATCCTGACGTTCAACCCCGGTCTCGACAGCCGTCTTGAGGAGATGGATGAATTCACGGACGTGCGCGAGATCCAACACACTCTGAAGGAGTTGGGGATCGCCCTCACCGAGGAGGTAGACGAGGGCACGACAGGCCCGGCGCACATCGCGTTTCTCGATCCGGACGGCAATCCGATCCTCATCGACCAGTTCTTCTAGACCGGGTCGGGGAGGCGACATGAAACAGGCGGACTCTTTTCGTATCGCTGCAGTGGAGGCGAGTTCGGTCTTTCTAGACAGCGAGGCGTCCGGTGAGAAGGCGTGTCGGCTGATCCACGAGGCCGCTGCCGAGGGGGCACGGCTCGTTGAGTCTGCCCGCGGCTCAGCGTGATCCCCCCGCCGGTCGAAGGAACACACTCGGGCCGCCCGTTTAGGGTCAAGCCATGCGAGCACGCGATCTGAGCGGATTCCTCCCGGCCCTGGCCGCCGCCCTTCTGGTCTTTCTGATGCCGACCGGTGGGCAGTCCCTGCTGGCCCAAGGGGCCTCGCCGGAGCCGTCCGAGGTGCGAGTCCCCGTGGACGAAGGTGAGTCGACCGCCGGTCTTGTCGGTCCGCCAGCGCCTCCCCTGTATCTTGCTGACCGAATGGAGCGCATGCTCGCCGAGGCGGGAGACATGCGGGCCCTTACCAGTCTGATCGTCGCCCGTCGAGGTTCCGTCGTCGTCGAGAACTACTATCGTGGCCTCCGGCCCTCGCAAACCGTCAACGTGAAGTCGGCATCCAAGACACTCCTCTCGCCGATGGTCGGGATCGCGATCCGGGATGGTCTCCTCGAGGGAGTTGACCAGCCCCTGTCCGCGCTCCTGCCCGATTACTACGAAGCACTCGCCGCCAGGGGCGCGCTCGATCCGAGGAAGAACGAGATCGAGCTGCGGCACGTTCTCAGCATGCGAACTGGGATCGAGACGGCCTCGTTCGGCAACTACGGCGCGTGGGTCGCTTCCGCCGACTGGGCCTACGATCAGTTGCGCCGGCCGATGGTGTGCGATCCCGGCGAGTGTCACGAGTACTCCACCGGCAACACGCACCTGCTTTCCGTGATCCTGACGCGGCAGTCCGGCAAGAGCCTTCGCCGGTACATGCTGGATGAGTTGTTTCGCCCCATGGGCATCCCACTGGCCGAGTGGGACCGGGATCCCCAGGGCCGATACCTCGGCGGGAACAACATGTCCCTCCGGCCGCGTGACATGCTCAAGTTCGGCCAGCTCTACGTGGATGGCGGACGCTTCGAGGGTCGCCAACTGGTGCCAGAAAAGTGGATCGAAGCGTCTTGGAAGCCGACCGGGAACTCACCGTGGAATGGCCACGGCTACGGGTATCTGTGGTGGATGCGCCGCTGGGGTGGGGAACGCGCCTACTTTGCGTGGGGATTCGGGGGGCAATTCATCGTCGTGGTGCCGCGTCTCGACCTGGTGATCGTCGCGACGTCTTCGTTGCGCAACCGGACGCGCGGACACACCCGGCGGATGTGGCGGTTCTTCGATCGGTACGCGGTTCCAACGTTCAGGGTGGGTTGGGGAGCGTCGGAACAGCGTAAGTTGTTCTGATGCGGGTCTTCCGGTTTATCAGCTGGATCCCGGCGGCTACGTGGAT
>JAUVTH010000242.1 GCA_030601615.1 Gemmatimonadota bacterium | reverse complement strand
GAGCTGCGTCCGGTAGTACCAATGAGCGAGCGCCCAGTGACCTTCGGGAAGGTCCGGCTCGATCTCCATCGCCCGCTCTGCCAGCGCACGCGAGGAGGCCACGATCGAGTCCGACCGGTCGTAGTAGAACCAGTACAGCATTGAGCCGGCCGCCGACTTCAGCGCGTACGCCTCCGCGAACTCAGAGTCGCGCTCGATCACACGTGTCGCGATCTGATCTGCCGCCCGGTGATTCGCCTCAGTATAGCTTTCACGGAAGTACACGAGGCCCTGCAGGTAGTCCTGGTAGGCGTCGAAGTCGTCCGTGGGCGCCCGGGCGATGCTCTCGAGCTCGCTCTCGGTGAGCTGCGCTCGCAGGGCTTCCGTGATGGCCGCGGCGATCTCGCTCTGCATCTGGACTATGTTGGCGACGGTAAGCTCACCTTCGTACTGCTCGGCCCACAGGTGGCCCTCGGACTCGGCATCGATCAACTGCACGTTGATGCGGAAGGCTCCGCCCGCACTCTGGACGCCGCCCTCGAGGATGTTGTCGACGCCGAGCTCTCGGCCGATCTCGGGGATGCTCTTCGCAGCGTTCCGGTATTCCTCGACCGACGTGCGCGAGATCACCTTCAGCGACCGGATCTTCGAGAGCTGCGTGAGGAGGTCGTCGTGGATCCCGTCCGTGAACGGTTGCGTCTCAGGATCGTCGCTCGTGTTGCGGAATGGAAGCACGGCAATGGACGTGCGATCGTCTTGACTCTCTGCTGCCGCTTCGGACAACGAGGTCGGCGAAGCGGGCGGAGCTGCGGCCGACGTGTCGCTCGAATCGCGGCTCGACAACGCGAGCCATCCTCCAAGGACGAGCATCAGCGTTCCGGCCAATGCCAGGATCCCCGACGGCCAGCGCCGGCCGCGCGGTGCCTGGACGAGCTGCGCGATCTCGCCGGGAGCCGCATCCTCGGTGCGCTTCATCCCCTCCGGCGTCGTCTCGAACGCCCACGCCAGGACAAGGGCGATCGGGAACCCCAGGATGCACACGAGGGCGATGCCGCGGACCACGGAATCGGGCAGATCCATCGCGGGCACGAGGATGTCCGCCACCTGCAGAACGCCGAATGACACGGCGCCGTACACGGCGGCGACCTTGAAAACCTTACGCCGCTTGAGCTCGGCGAACAGACGCTGGTACCCCGGGGCTTCGGACATGGCGCCCAAGATCGGCAATCGGCGCGCCCGAGGGAAGGCGCCGGCGGGGGCGCCAGGACGGCGCCCCCGCCCGGGTCAGCTTCCGCCAGCAACCACCGCGGCGCTCGTAGCGGCCGTCGTCGCAGCGATCACGGCCGCCTGCGCGGCCTGGACCGCTGCTTTCGTGGCCTCGCCCACGATGTCCCCTTCGGCGATCTCCTTGAGTCGCTCCTTGCGCTGTTTGACCAGGTCCTTGCCGAGGACCGGCTTCAGGAGACCTGTCCCGTTGGCCAGCGCGACGAGAACCGCCGTTCTCGCGTCGAGCTCCATGGAGTTGCCGACCACGGCCTCCCGGATCCGCTCGACGACTCGCCGCTCGGGGGCGCCGTCCAGCGTCGGGTATGCGGTGCGGCGGAACAGGACGAGAATCCGGTCCTCACGCTCTCGAAGGATTCCCTTCCGGCAAAGGCCGACCGCGATGCGGCGCTTGAGGTCCTTCAGTTGGGAAAAGCGCGTCACCCAGTCCTGGGGCGACCGGGGCTTTTTCGACGTAGACACACGGTGCAGGCACTCGTCCAGGATCGGATCGGACAGGGGCTTCGGGTTGTCGATCGCGACCAGGTAGTTGGGCTTCTTTCCCGGCTTGAGTGGCTTCTTGCGCGGCTTCTCGTCGAGTATGAACCGCTCCTCGAGAAGGAGCTCGGCCAGAACAGCCCCTCCGAGAGCAAAACTGTACTGGGCCGCATACGGCGTGCCCTTGTCGTCCTTCAGGGCCAGCAGCAGGACTTCTTCGTGCAGCCTGAGCTCAGGCCTGTCGTTCATCTCCAGTCCTCCGTGTCTGACGTGATCCCTCGTACAGGATACACGCGAGCCGGGTCAGCATTCGTCATCGTTCAAAGTTGGCTCGAGCCGAAAGGCTGCGGTTACATGTGCACTCGGAGTCCGAGCCCGACCGTGTTCGAGCCTGATTCCTGGGCGTCGCCGAATACGCCGAACATTCCGGACCGGTGGTGGATCCGCCCTACGAGCTGCACGTACGGGAGCGACGGCACGGCGAGAGTCATCTCGAGCATCAGGTAGTTGAGCAAACGGCTGGTGCCGCCGACCTCCGTCGTGATGATCTCGATTTCGGGTATATCGCTCACGATCGACAGGCCTTCACCGATGGAAAACGAGGTGGCGACAATATGATTCCACGGGAGGCGACGCCACCTCAGGGCGAAGTACCCGGTCAGCTCCGAAATCCAAACACCCGACGGCTGGGCCCTGGCGTTGATATTTCCCGCAAGCTGAAAACGTGCGCCGAGCAGGTTGTCGAAGAAGCGGCCGAAACCGGTCGTAGGCGAGAAAGTGTAAGCCACATCCATTCCGTACACGTCTTCTCCGGAGTCATCCCAGATGAAGCGTACGGTGCGACCCAAGGTGTGGTAATTAGACCAACCCTTGAAGGCCATTATGGACCACTGCGTCGCGTCCAGGCGATCGTTGGCGTTGGGGCGCCGGGCCTGCTCCGACTCAGTTGCCTGCCCGATGGCAGCGCCGGGAAACAGCGCGGCGCACACCCCCACAAAAAGGTATGCGCGGATCCGGGAAGATATCTTCCCGAAGCCACGGTAATGGCTGCGGACAGTGTTGAGCCTCGTCATGGGCGGGAATGTAATGTGGCTACCTGGATTTCGCGCGGGGGGGTCCGCGCACTCGCTTCGGCCCTAGCCGCGCTCCCGCACGATCTCCTCGAGGCGGACTCGGGCCGCCTCGACACGTGGCTGCAAATCGGGGTCGGCGTCGGTCCACAGCTCGATGAAACGACCGTAGTAGCCGGCGGCCCGCTCGAGGTCGCCCTGTTCGTCGTACAGCTGCGCGAGCCGCTGCAGGGTCGTGGAGATCTGCCGCGTCGTGCTCCAGAGGTCGAACGCGTTCCCGTAGTCCAGGGAGAGCTCGAACCTGGCGATTGCCGAATCGGCCACCCCGGCGCGGTCGAAGGCCCGCGCGAGGGCCCAGCTGATCTCGGGCTCGCCCAAGCCTGGATAGAAGGAGTCGAACTCTTGCTCTGCCTGCTTCAAACCGCTCACCGCTTGGTTGAAGCGCCCCTCGCCGTACGCGAGTGACGCTTCGAACCAGGCGTCCTCCGCCGCGCGGATCGGAGCGGGCGATGACGCATATTCGTTGTCCGCTCTCCGGTCCGCCGCCAGCCAGCGCCTGGCCTCGTCAGGCCGCCCCGCGAGAGCAAACAGGAAGGCCCTGTC
>JAUVTH010000198.1 GCA_030601615.1 Gemmatimonadota bacterium | reverse complement strand
CGGGGTCTTCCAGCGCTCGGGCAGATCCCATTCCTCGCCGATACCCTCGCCCTCGCCGTGCGAGAAGTAGCGGTCGTACAGACCGTAGAAGGTCGTGTACGGCGGGGCCAGCGTCCCGTTGTACTCGTACCCCTTCACGATGCCGTCCGCGATGCGGGGCGAGAACGACCCATCCGGTGGGATCTCGCTTCCGTACACCTCGAAGCGGGCGCGGCCGAGGTCGGCCTGCAGATCGTTCTCCTCGCTCGTGAGCGCGCCTGTCGCGGGACGGTACTCGCGCGTGACCGGCAGGATCGCCGCCACCAGGGAAATCATCGGATCCTCGAGCCCGAGGGTCTCGGCCTCGATCGCCTCCAGCGTTGCTTCTCGGCTGGCCAGAACGCTCTCCTCCAGCATCGCCCAGGCCGCCTGCTCCGGCTCTGTGCCACGAAGCGCCGCCTGCGTGACCGGGTGATCGTTGCCCAGGTAACGCTGGAAGTCAGCGAACCGATGCGTCAGGAAGCCGTGCTCCAGCCCGGGCGCCCGGTCGCTGATGCGCCCGAGCTCCTCCATGAGCTCGGCCATCTCTTCCTCCGAGACCCCGTTCGCCTTGCCGTTCAGCACGGCATCCGCAGCCAACGCCCGCGCCATCGTGATCGAGCCGGCAAACGTGCTGCCCATGCCCCGGAATGCGCCCATCTCAGACGCGAAACCCCGCTTCTCAGCCTGGATCTCCTCCAGCCGGGCGAACAGTCCGCCATACGACTGGCTGAGCGCCGGATCCGCTGCGATCGCTGCCTGCAGCTTGCGCTCGGCATCAGCCTTGCGCGCCATGATTACCGGGTTATTCAGCGCTTCGAGGCGTCCGCTGTTCGCCTTCCACGAGTTCGACAGCCCGAACATCCAGTTTCGAATGCCCTGGGCCTCGCCCGCGAAGTCGACGGCCAACTCCAGCGCCTCTTCGGTGCGGGCCTTCCGATAGTCGCGTAGCACTCCGAGCCGCGTTTCGAGAAACTGCACGTTGATCGGCACGGAAACGTCTCGCTGGAACTCGAGCTGCGCGATCGTCTTCAGCCGGTTGGTCTGTCCCGGGTTGCCGATGATGAAAACCGGGTCACCGAGTTCCACGCCGTCGCCCCACCCGAAGTAGTGCTCCGGACGGTACGGCTCGTCGTTCTCGTAGATGCGGAGGAACGCGAAATCGAGGTCGTAGCGCGGGTACGTGAAGTTGTCCGGGTCGCCCCCGAAGAAACCGAGCTGGATCTCGGCCGCGACTACCAACCGGACATCCGTGAATCGGCGGAATACGTAGGCGGAATAGCGGCCGCCGTTGTACAGGCCTATGACCTGCACCCAGATGGAATCCCCGGCCGAGGCATGCTCGGCCTTGAGCCGCTGCTGGATCTCCTCGATCACCTGGCTGCGCGCCGCGTCGCGGTCCTCGTCCGACGCGGCGTCCGTGACCGCGAACACGTCGTCCGAAATGTCCTGAACGGCGATCAGGTGATCGGCGTAGTAACGGGGGATCCGGCGCTCTTCGGCCAGCGTCTGTGCGGCGAACCCGTTCGACAGCAGGTCTTCACCCTCGCGGCCCACGCGTGGGACGGCACCCCGCACGCAATGGTGGTTCGTCGCGACGAGTCCGTAGGGTGACACGAACGACGCCGAGCAGCCGGGGATCCGGAGCACCGAGAGCCGAGCGCGGTCGAACCAATCAGGATTCGCGTCGAAGCCGTACGTCTCACTGAAATACTCCGCGGGAGCGTACTCGAACGTCCACATCTTGCCGTAGTCGAACCGGCCGGCCTGGATGGTATCCAGGTCCACGCCTCCCATCTGGGCCGACGCGTGCTGCGGGCCGACAACGAGAAACGGCAGCATAACCGAGAAAGAGAGAGCGAACCGGGCGGCCCGCCCCCGGAATCCGAGGGAACCGTACATGATTGCCTCCAAAGGCATATGAACAACGACCATCCACCCGATACATCCCGTCCCGACAGTTCGGTCGTGAATCGCACGCGCAAGATGCTTCGTCAGGGACCCTTTGTCACCCCACGACTGGCTGGCACGAGACTGAGCGGACACCGTCGTTGGCCCGCGGCGTACGGGCCGATTAAGTTGATCCTCCTATCCTCGAGTCCTGAACCGCGCGCAGGAGAGATCCATGATCACTCTTCTCGTCAACGGCAAACGCCGGACCGTCGATGCCGACCCCTCGATGCCCCTCCTATGGGCCCTGCGTGACCTGCTCGGCCTCAGGGGAACCAAGTACTCGTGCGGGGCTGGCCTGTGTGGCTCGTGCACGATCCACATGGACGGCGTGCCCGTTCGATCCTGCCTGACCACGGTCGAGTCGGCGAGCGGAAAGGCGATCACCACGATCGAAGGCCTTTCCGAGGACGGTGACCACCCCGTCCAGCAGGCGTGGATCGAGGCGAATGCTCCTCAGTGCGGCTACTGCCACCCGGGGCAGATCATGAGCGCCGTGGCCCTCCTGGAGCGGACTCCACAGCCGACGGCCGAGGAGATCGACGTCGCGATGGCCGGTAACCTTTGCCGCTGCGGCACCTACCTGAGGATCCGGGAGGCGATCCACCGGGCCGCGGAATCGATTGGAGGTGCGCCGTGAGCGGCGTCATGAAGGTCTCGCGGCGGAGCTTCCTGCAGACCACGGGATTGGCCGGGTCGGCGCTCATTCTGGGAGTGCGCAGCGGTCGAGCGGCGTTTCTCCCCTTGCCGGGCGCGGCGAGCCCCGCGGGCGTGTTCGAGCCAAACGTCTTCGTTGGCATCGGCGAGGACGGAGTCGTCCGCCTCACCGTGCACCGCCAGGAGATGGGTCAGGGAGCCCGAACGGCGTGTTGCATGCTCCTCGCCGAGGAGCTGGAAGTAGACCTGGAGGACGTGGAGGTCATACAGGCGTTGGCCGACCCCAAGTACGGGAGCCAATCCACGGGGGGAAGCACCACGGTGCGCCTGAATTGGCTGCCGCTGCGCCGGGCGGGCGCGGCGGCGAGAGAGATGCTGGTGGAGGCAGCGGCCCGCCGGTGGGGTGTGCCGGCCGCGGATTGCAGAGCGGAATCCGGCGCCGTCCTGTACGGTTCCGAGCGCCTGACGTACGGCGAGCTCGCGGCGGAGGCTGCCGAGCTGCCCGTGCCCGACGAACCGGCCCTCAAGGACGTCGCCGACTTCAAGCTGATCGGAAAGCCGCACCGGCTCCTGGGTACAGAGGACATGGTGCGGGGAGAAGCCGTCTACGGGTACGACATCGACCTGCCCGATCTCCTGATTGCCAGCGTCGAGCGGAGCCCGGCGCCCAAAGGATCGATTCTCGGCTATGACGCTGAAGCGGCCCGTGCCGTCCGCGGCGTCGTGGACGTGATTGCGCTGGAGCCGAGCGCCTCCGGCCTCACGAACGCGGGGGTCGCGGTCCTGGCCACCAACACGTGGGCTGCCATGCAGGGGCGGACAGCTCTCGACATCGAGTGGGAACCGGGTCCGCTGGCCACCGAGACCAGCGACTCACATCGCGGGCGGCTCGAGGAGATCGCCTCCCGTCCGGGTAAGACGGCAAGGACCGAGGGGGATTACGACGCGGCCGCGGGAGCAGCGGACCGGGTGATCGAGGCCAGGTACCATGCCCCGTACGCGGTACACGCCATGATGGAGCCCCCGGCAGCCACGGCTCGTGTGGACGGCGATCGGTGTGAGGTGTGGTCCGCGACTCAGGCGCCGCAGTGGACGGCGGGAGAGGTCGGCGGCGCACTCGGGATCCCGAGCGAGAACGTCGCGGTGCACGTGACGCTCCTCGGAGGCGCGTTCGGCCGCAAGTCGAAACCGGACTATGCGGTGGAAGCGGCCCTGTTGGCCCAAAAGGCCGGTCGGCCGGTCAAGGTGCTGT
>JAUVTH010000111.1 GCA_030601615.1 Gemmatimonadota bacterium | reverse complement strand
TGCCATGGCGGCATCCTGCTCGGCGGGACCAGCTACCAGAGGTTCGGAGCGGCGCGCAATCCCGGCGCCGAGCTTTTGCCGCCCGAGGACCGCGGCCGGTTCGCGGTCACCGGCGACGCGAGCGACGAGTTCGCATTCAAGGTCCCCGTACTCCGCAACATCGATCTCACGGCACCGTACTTTCACACGGGGAAAGTGTGGAGTCTCGAGGAAGCGGTCGAGGTGATGGGCCAGGCCCAGCTGGGCAGGGACTTCACGGAGGAGGAGAGCGGTCAGATCACGACCTTCCTCTTGAGCCTCACGGGAGACCAGCCCGTGGTCGAGTATCCCGTGCTGCCGCCGCATACGGCCGATACTCCTCTGCCTGACCCGTGGGCTGGTCTCGGAGTGGCCACTCACTGACCCGCCGCGCACGGACGGATCGTTTAGAGCAGGATTCGGCGAGCCGCGGGCCGGCGTCTTCCGGGCGCTGGCCCGCTTTGCATCCGCCCGGTACCGTAGGGCCATGCGCATCGTGTCCCTGTGCCCCAGCCTCACCGAGCTCGTGTTCGACCTCGGCCTCGGCGACTTCCTGGTCGGAGTGACGAAGTTCTGCGTTCACCCCGCCGAAGGTGTGCGAGGGATCGAGAAAGTGGGAGGAACAAAGACACCTGGGGTCGCGCGCATTGCCGAGCTGCAGCCCGACCTCGTCCTGCTCAACGTGGAGGAGAACCGGGTCGAGGACGTGGAGGCTCTGCGGGCCACCGGCTTGAGTTGTCACGTCAGCTTTCCGAAGACCGCGGTCGAGACGGCGGGGATGGTGCGGTCGATCGGAGAGGCCGCCGGACGCCCGGAAGAGGCGGAGCGGATCGCGCGGGACATCGAGGAAAAAGCGCGCCAGGCCAGGGAGGGATCGAAAGGTCTGCCAACAGTGCGGTATGCGTACCTGATCTGGCGGAAGCCCCTGATGAGTGTGAGCGGCGACACGTTCATCAGCGACCTGCTGTCCCTGCCGGGAGGCCAGAACGTGTTCGCGGACCGGCCGAAGCGATATCCAGTGGTGGAGGCAGAGGAGCTGGCCGCCGCGGCGCCCCACGCGGTCCTTCTGTCCACGGAGCCGTTTCCTTTCCAGCAGAAGCACGTGGACGAGATCAGCCGTGCCACGGGGCTCGCGCCCGAGATCTTCCACATCGTGGACGGGGAAATGCTGAGCTGGCACGGCTCACGTACGCCGGCCGGAATCGACTACGCGGCCGAGGTGATCGGGCGCGTTCGAGCCCAAACGGAGAGCCACGGATGAACAACGGGGCGCCCGTGCCGGACGCCCCGCTCAGGTTCCCGCTGGAGTGAGTCCGATCAGGCCGGGCCGGACAATCCCGTGATTCGGTAGACCTTCACGTACTGCACCTCGAACTCATCCCGCCACACGCCGTACAGCAGGTCGCCCTTGAGCGACAACGCGCTGAACCGGTCGGGCATCGTGACGACACCCAGGTAGCGCCCGTCCGCATCGAACACGTCCCAGTCGTCGGAGCCCTGGTCGAGCATCGGGTTCCAGTTCTCGCGCTCGTCGTCGGTCATGTCGCTCGGGATGCCGACCCGCTGCACCCACAGGCTGCCCTCCGGTCCGTTCCGCAGCTGCGTGAACGCCGGGAACACCTCCTCGTAGCTGATGTTCTGGGTCATCAGGTCCAGCTGCTGCGGCGGCACACCCTGCTCCTCGAACAGGCGCGAAATCATCTCCGTGATGATTGTCTCGTCCTCCTCAGAGACCATGACGTCTTCGTGGGGCATCGTGATGATCCGTCGCACGTTGCCATCGAGATCCGACACGCTGATGCGGAACTCGTCGCTCATCGCAAACACGAACGAGCCATCGTTCAGCAGTGTCCAGGATGGCTCGGGCGAGAAGAAGTGGAACTCGGGCAGCCCTCCGCTGAACGAGAAAGTCTCGCCTCGCGGAGGAGTGAGCAGGGTGTCGACGATGCTGCCGTCGTACGCCTGCCGGGCTATGAGGTCCACGTCCACCGCATCTTGATTCGGGAGGTTGAGCGCCCGGGTATGCGCCACGAGCGCGCCTGAATTCGACATCTGCCACCGCATCGGGATGCCTTCGTCGAACCGGAGGGGAAAGCTCGTGTGCTCGCCCTCGTCCAGGAGGATTATGTTGACGCGCTGGTTGCCGGCATCGGGCACGATCACCGTGTCGCCGGCACCGACCATGAGAAGCGCGGCGCCAGGGCCGAACTCTCCCGGTCCCGATCCACCCTGGCCTATCGTGCGCTCGAACACGCCGTCGGCCGAGAACACCTTCACGTGAAGGGCCTGGTTGTCCAGCACGAGGATGCGTCCGTCAGATGTCGCGTCGAGCCCCGCGATCTGTCCGAACTGGTAGTCGGGATCGCCGGCGGCCTCTCCGATGGTCAGGACCTCCTCGAAACCCCATGCGTCGCCCTCGCCCCACATCGACTGGAGCGAGTTGTGGACGATACGCACGCCGGCGCTGTCCTCCACGGTACCGGACCACTCCGTGGAGCTTCCGGCTTCCCCGCCGCACGCCGCGGCCAACAGGAGCGCCGGGATCCAGACAATCGAATTCCTAGTCAATCTCTTCAAAACTTTCCTCCAATCAGGAGCCTCTGAGAGCGGAGAACGCTGGCCTTCAGGCCGAGCCTTCGCCCATTCCCGTGATCTTCATCACCCGCACATACTGTACGTCGAACTCGTCACGCCAGATTCCGTACATGAGGTCGCCCTCGAACGTCACGGGCTGGAACCGGTGGGGCATGTCGAGCATGCCGAGATACCTTCCCTCCGCGTCGAGTATGTCCCACTCGGACGCACCGAGGTCGAGCAGTGGATTCCACGCCTCTCGCTCTTCCGCCGTCATCCCGGTCGGCTCCTGCACGCGCTGCACCCACAGACTGCCGTTCGGGCCGGGCATCATCTGCAGAAACGCCGGGAAGTAATCGGCGAAGTTGAACGTGGACTTCACGATCTCGATCGTCTCCGGCGGGAGGCCCTGCTCGTTCAGCAAGCGCTCCACCGTCTGCATGAAGGACTCGATGTCGGCATCCGTGACGGGCTTTCGCTCGACAGGAAGGGTCACGATCCGATCCAGGACGCCGCCCGCGTCGTACATGTTGAGGCGGAAGATGTCGTTGACGGCGATGCACAGCCCGTCGCCGCCGATCAGTGACCACACGGGCTCGGGCGAGAATATCATGCGTATCGGCTGGCCGTCGTCACCGAACGTGAGGGACTCGCCGCGCTTCGGAGTCATCAGCGTGTCGATGATCTCGCCCGCGTACGAGACCGTGGCGATGAGGTCCAGCGTATCCCGCTGCTCGGTGTTCGGCAGGTTGAGTGCTCGGAGCTGATACACGAGGTCTCCGGCCTCGGTCATGTCCCAGCGTGCCGGGATGCCCTGGTCGAAGCTCATTCGGAAGCTGGCGGGCTCGGAGCCGTCGGACCGCAGTATGTTGACCCGCTGGTTTCCGAGGTCGGGAACGATCAAGGTGTCGCCGCGTCCGATGAGTATGGGGCCAACCCCGGGGCCGAACTCACCGGGACCCGACCCGCCCTGGCCGATTGTGCGCTCGTACGACCCGTCGGGCCCGAACACCTTCACATGCTGGGCCTGCTGATCGACGAGGATGATCCGGCCGTCCGCGGTCACGACGATCCCGGAGATCTGACCGAACTGGTAGTCGGGGTCGCCGGCGGCCTCGCCGATTGTCATGACGTCCTCGAGAACCCACGCCTCACCCTCTCCCCACACGGGGGTGAGCGTGTTCTTGACGAGTTGTACGCCCGCGCTGTCCTCCACGGTACCGGCCCAGCCAGCCTCGCCGCCGGCCTCGCCACCGCACGCGGTCGCCAGGAGCACAGCCGGGATCCACATCAACGTCCTGCGCATGACCATATCCTCCCTCGGGAGTAATAGCTTTCGAGATTCCTGGGCGGCACGCGGGCCGCACGCATCGAGGCAATTCGAAGCGGCCGGACTCGAGCTACGGCGGGGGTCCGGCTCCATCGCGAAGTACACCTCATTCGCCGGATTCATCGATCTCTTCGACGAGGAATTCCGGCGTCATCTTCTTCATCGTCAGTTCGTAAACAGGTCGAAGATGTCCTCGAGGCTGCTCTTGTCGGCCTTGTAGACCTCGGTGAACCGGCAGCGCGTGCACGTCACCGTGGTGAACCGCTGGGACTGCACGTCGAAGATCTTGCTCAGGGTGCCGCCGACGGCCCGGAACTGGCCGGTATCGTAGTCGGTGTTACCGCACTTGGGGCACTCAAAACCGCTCATCACAACTCTCCATTCGAAGGCGGCCGATCCGTCACGGATACAGCCGGTCGATCGTCCATTCTCCGTCGGCGCGCGTGAAGCGCAGCCGGTCGTGCAGCCGGTCGGCCCGCCCCTGCCAGAACTCGAAGGTCTCGGGGATCACGCGGTAGCCACCCCAGAACGAGGGCAGTGGAATATCGCCGCCGCCGAACCGTTCCTGCGCCTCCCTGAAGCTGCGCTCCAGATCCTCTCGCCCGCCGAGCACGGAACTCTGGTCGGAGGCCCACGCTCCCACCTGGCTTCCGCGCGGCCGGCTGCTGAAGTAGGCATACGACTCTTCTTCCGTCGTCTTCTCGACCCCGCCGTTGATCCGGACCTGGCGCTGCAGGATCGGCCAGTGGACCGCCAGGGCGGCGCGCGGGTTCTCCGCGATCTCCTCGCCCTTCCGGCTGTCGTAGTTGGTGTAGAATACGAAGCCGCGCTCATCGAATGCCTTGAGGAGCACCTGCCGCACGGAGGGCCGCCCGTCCGCGGTCGCCGTCGCGAGGGCCATGGACTCGGGAAGATACAGGCCTGCCTCGCGGGCCTCACGGTACCAGCGGTCGAACAGGGCGAACGGGTCGGGCCCGGCCTCTTCGTCCGTGAGGCCGCGCACCACGCCCTTCCCGGTAGTGATCAGGGCTCTCAGGGTCGATCGAAGGGTCATCGGTCGGGTGCACTCTTCCGTTGGCCGGGTGCCGCCGTCACGGCGGATTCGCGTGCACGAAACTACACTTCGCGGACCGCCGGCGCGACGTCGGAAGGCGGACGTCACCTCGTTGCTCGGCAAGAGGTTGAGCCGCCCGGCAACTTGCCGTGCCGGGCACGGGAATCTAAGCTTCCCCTGCTGACGAGGCACCGGCGACCGCCCCGCGCCGGACGATTCCGGGAGCAATCAATGTCATCTCTTCTCGACCGGCTGCGCGACGCCCTGGCGCCGCGCTACGAAGTCGACGGCGAGGTCGCCTCCGGCGGCATGGCCACGGTGTTCCGCGCCCGCGACACCTCTCTTGAACGAGTGGTGGCCGTCAAGGTGCTGCGGCCTGACATGGCCACGGCCGTCGGGGAGGCGCGGTTCCTTCGCGAGGCCCGGACCTTGGCCTCGTTTTCCCACCCCAACATGGTCTCGATCTACGACGCCGATCAGAAAGACGGGCTCTCCTAC
>JAUVTH010000173.1 GCA_030601615.1 Gemmatimonadota bacterium | reverse complement strand
GTTCTACCTGCACAGCCGTCTGCTGGAGCGCGCGGCAAAAGTCAGCGCGGACGCGCAGGTGATCGAGGCGCATCCGGATCTCGAGAAGCCGGGCGGATCGCTCACGGCCCTGCCGATCATCCAGACGCAGGCCGGTGACGTATCGGCGTACATTCCGACAAATGTCATCTCGATCACCGACGGGCAGATATTCCTCGAGAGCGACCTGTTCTACTCGGGTGTTCGTCCGGCCGTGAATGCGGGCATCTCGGTGTCCCGGGTCGGCGGCTCGGCCCAGATCAAGGCCATGAAGAAGGTCGCCGGCAGCCTGCGACTCGACCTCGCGCAGTACCGCGAGCTCGAGGCTTTCGCCCAGTTCGGCTCAGATCTGGATCCGGCCACGCAGCGTCAGCTGGCGCGCGGCGCGCGAACGGTTGAAGTGTTGAAGCAAGGCCAGTACGCACCAATCCCCGTCGAGGACCAGGTGATGGTGATCTTTGCCGTTACGCAGGGATACCTGGACGACCTCGAAGCCTCCGAGATCCGGCGCTGGGAAGAAAGCTTCCGCGAGTACATGCGGTCGGCGCACCCGGAGGTGGGCGCGGCGATCAGGGACAGTAAGGTGATCAGCGATGAGACGGACCGGAAGCTCCGCGACGCGATCGAGGCCCACAAGAGCCTGTTTCGCACGGAGGCGGCCGACGAGCCGGCCGTGGAGGCCGCCGGCTGAGGCTGGCGCTACCCACGCAACGACCGGGGTGAACGGATAGATGGCGAAGTCCAGAGACATCGCGCGGCGGATGCAATCCGTCGAAAGCACGCGCAAGATCACGCGCACCATGGAGATGGTCGCGACGTCGAAGCTGCGCCGTGCCCGGATGCGCGTACGGCAGGCGCGGCCGTTTGCGGATCGCCTGACGGCCGTGGTAGAGAACCTGATCACGCCGGAGCTCACGGACCTCGATCCCCTGCTTCGGCAGCCGGACCGGATCCGGCGAGCGGCCGTGATGCTCGTCACGAGCAACCGCGGGCTGTGTGGGGCCTTCAACGTCAATCTGATCCGCAAGGCGCGTGAGCTTCTGGCCGAGTTGCAGGCCTCGGACGTCGAGACCGAGTTCCATGTTATCGGCAAGAAGGGAATCAGCTATTTCCGGTTCCGAAACGTGAGCATGGCAGGCACGCACACGGACATCGGTGACGATCCCTCACCGGAGGACGCGCGAGCCCTGATCGACCCGCTGGCCGAGCGCTTCATCCGTGAAGACCTGGACGCCGTGTACGTCGTTCACGCGGAGTTCCGCAGCGTGATGAGCACGCCGCCGATCACACGGCGCCTGCTTCCGGTCTATGTGCCGCAGGAGCGGCCGACCCGGGAGCCCTACTACATCCTCGACCCGTCGGCGGACGTGATCCTTGCCCGCTTGCTGCCTCTCCACCTCGTGAGCTCGATGTACCGGGCGCTGGTGGAGAACGCGGCGTCCGAGCAGGGAGCGCGGCGCACGGCGATGAAGAGCGCGACGGACAACGCGGACGACTTCCTCACGACGCTCCGCAGGCAGTTCAACCGTGCCAGGCAGCAGCAGATCACCAGCCAATTGGCTGAGATCATCGGTGGGGCCGAGGCGCTGAAGGGATAGCAATGGCAGAGCAGACGCAGACTATCGGTAAAGTCGTACAGGTCATTGGACCGGTGCTGGATGTGGAGTTCGATCCCGAGCACCTGCCGGAGATCTACAACGCCGTTGAGCTGGAGTGGACCGACGATGACGGTGAGCCGCATCGCCTTGTCTGCGAAGTGGCGCAGCACATAGGCCGCAACCAGGTCCGGACCATCGCTATGGATTCGACGGACGGCGTCCAGCGCGGGATGGACGTGCGCGACATGGGAGAGGCGATATCGGTGCCCGTCGGTGAGGCGCCCCTGGGCCGGATCCTGAACGTCCTGGGCGAGCCCGTCGACGAAGCGGGACCCGTGGAGTCGGCCGAACGGTGGCCCATCCACCGCGAGCCGCCGAAGTTCGTCGACCTCGAGCCGAAGACGGAGATCTTCGAGACCGGGATCAAGGTTATCGACCTGATGGCTCCGTACGTCAAGGGCGGCAAGACCGGACTCTTCGGCGGCGCAGGGGTCGGCAAGACCGTCATCATCATGGAGCTGATCAACAACATCGCGCAGGAGCATGGCGGGAGGTCCGTGTTCTGCGGGGTAGGCGAGCGCACGCGGGAAGGCAACGACCTGTGGCTCGAGATGTCGGAATCCGGCGTCCTGGAATCGACGGCGCTGATCTACGGACAGATGAACGAGCCGCCGGGCGCACGGCTCCGCGTCGGCCTGACCGGCCTGACGGTCGCAGAGTACTTCCGCGATGTCGAGAAGCAGGACGTTCTTCTGTTCATCGACAACATCTTCCGGTTCAGCCAGGCGGGTTCCGAGGTGTCCGCGCTCCTCGGCCGCATGCCGAGCGCCGTGGGCTACCAGCCGACCCTGGCCAGCGAGATGGGCGAGCTGCAGGAGCGGATCACCTCGACCAAGAGCGGCTCGATCACCTCGGTGCAGGCGATTTACGTGCCGGCGGACGACCTTACCGACCCGGCGCCCGCGGCCGCGTTCACGCACCTCGATTCGACAACTGTGCTGTCGCGTCAGATCGCGGAGCTCGGGATCTACCCGGCCGTGGATCCCCTCGAGTCGAGCAGCCGCATTCTCGATGCCCAGTTCCTCGGCGACCGCCACTACAACGCGGCCACCCGGGTGCAGGAGATCCTGCAGCGCTACAAGGACCTCCAGGACATCATCGCGATTCTCGGCATGGACGAGCTGAGCGAGGACGACAAGGTGATCGTCTCGCGGGCGCGGCGGATCCAGCGCTTCCTGTCGCAGCCGTTCTTCGTGGCCGAGCAGTTCACTGGATTCCCGGGCAAGTACGTGCCGCTGGAGAAGACGATCGAGTCGTTCGAGGCGGTCGTTGCCGGCGAGTTCGACCACCTTCCCGAGCAGGCCTTCTACATGGTGGGAGACATCGAGGAAGCCGAGGCAAAGGCGCGCGAGCTAGAGGGCTGAGGAGGGCTGAAGACCGATGGACGAATCTGCGCGCAAGCTCAAGATAGCCGTGATCTCGCCCACCGCCGTGGGCTTTGAGGGAACCGGAGAGAGCGTCGTCGTTCCGGCGTACGACGGTCTCATGGGGATCCTGTACGGGCACGCGCCCATGATGACCCTGCTGGGCACCGGAGACGTAACCGTGACCGACGGGTCCACGGTCCATCGTATATCGGTATCCGGCGGGTTTCTGCAGGTTGTGGACAACGAGGTCTCGGTGCTCGCCGAACAGGTGGGCGAGCCCTCGTCGCACGGGAGCGGCACGGAGGATGCAGGCTGAGAGCCTGCCGTGATTCGCCCGAACGGGTTCGAACGAAGCAGTTCAGGAGGTCTGATATGAAACGCCTGGCCATGAACGGGGTCCGTACGGCGGCCATTTCCGCGGTCGCGATTCTCTCGCAAGTCGCAACGGGTGCGGCACAAGTCTACGACATGCCGCAGTTCATTACGCCGTACGACGAGACCGGAGTCGGCGTCTACATGGTGTTCGTCAACGGGATCGAGGACGTCGGAGGCATGGTCACGTTCCGCAAGGCCGGTGACGTCAACATCGGCTTCCGCGGATCGGTCAACGATTTCAAGGGAGGAGACATTGCCCTGAACGGCGGCCTGGACGTGTACAAGCAGTTCGTGAGCGTCTCGGAGTCGTTCCCGCTGGATGTGGCGTGGGTGACAGGTGTCGGTCTGGGCTGGGTGACGGGCACCGGTGACGGCGGAATAGGCATCTTGAGAGTGCCGGCAGGCGTATCGCTGGCCCGCCAGTTCCAGTCAGAGGACGGAAAGTGGGCACTCACGCCGTACGTTTCACCGCGACTGGCCCTGGACATCGGCCTAAGTGGTCCCGAGACGAAGGTGCATTTCGACGTCGATTTCGGCCTCGAGATGCAGTTCTCGCAGGCCTGGCTGCTGCGGTTCGGCCTGACCGTCGGACACACCGAGGCGTTGGGCTTCGGAATCGTGTTCTGACGTCCCCGGAGGCGTTGACTAACAGCTGGACTGCAGGCTAAGTTATCGGGCCCGCCTCGAAAGGGGCGGGCTGCTTTTTGACAAATTGGAGTGAGAGGTTGTTGTGGAGTGCCGAGAGGGCGTAGTGAGGCGGATTCTTTCTAGTGTGTAATAGAAGGGATCAAGCG
>JAUVTH010000253.1 GCA_030601615.1 Gemmatimonadota bacterium | reverse complement strand
GCTGTATCTGCGTTCTCACCATGGCGTCAATGTAAGCACATCATGCTGTTACAGCAAAGGATGTCCTTATGTGAAGCATACGGCCGACGCTCCCCTACGGCCGACGCTCCCCTAGGGCCGCAGTTCCCGCGCCCGGATCTCCTTCGACCACAACTCGTCGCCGTTCACGTCCCACACAGTGACCGTCATCACCCGATCGGTGCGCGGACCGGAGAAGTCCAGGGTGGCAAAGTTGCGCTCGATGAACAGGGTTCCCGGCTCGGCCAGGTGGTTGCCGTAGTCCGCTGGATCGAGACCCGCCGGGCCGGACGTGATCGGCGACGTCGTGATCTCCCACAGCGGGTACGTGCCGCGGCGCTCCAGCTTGCTGAGGACGGCGTAGTGCACGTCGCCCGTCAGCAGGACAACGCCCGAGATGTCGTTCTCCTGGAGCAGTTGCAGGAAACGGGCTCTCTCCACCGGGTACGTGGCGTAGGAGTCCCACTGCGCGACCGGGTTCAGGAGCTGGCCTCCGGACACGATGATCTTGAAGGTGGCCTGGCTGAAGGTGAGGGCATCGATCAGCCACTGGAGCTGCTTCTCTCCGAACACCTGCTTGTGCCCCGAGATCCGGTGCTCGGATGAGCGGAACCACCGGTTGTCCGGAAGAAAGAACTCCACGTCGCCCCACTGAAACGTCGTCGCGTTCCCTCCGAGCTCGGGCGGTCCGAGCTCGGGGTTGCCCCAGAACAGATCGAACACTTCGAGTGCCGTGGTCTTCTCGCGCCACGACCAGTCGCTGTTGTCCGGCCCATAATCGTGATCGTCCCATATGGCATACTGGTGCACGGACGCCAGAAAAGGCTGCAGCCCCGGATACGAGCGCGTGTGCGTGCTCCGGTAGATCATCCCGGTGCGCGTGTAGAAGTCCGGCTCGCGGTAGTAGAGGTTGTCTCCCAACCATATCATCGCGTCCGCGTTCTTCTCGACCATCGCGTCGAGGATCTCGAACTCGCCGCCGTAGGGCTCACCGGGACGGTCGTAGGGCGTGTCGTTCACGTAGAAGCCGCTGCCCGTCGCGATCCGGAAGTCGGGGGGGTCGGTGCGCCACTTCCACAACACCTGGGTCTGGAACTCCAGCGGGTATGGACGCTCCACGTTCGCGCCGTTGATGTGCAGCTCGTACCCGTACCGGCGCCCGGGCTGAACCTGGTCTGCGATCATCTTCGCCGTGAACCCCGCGGCCTTCGTGGTCGCGACCGTCTCCGTCTCCATCCTGGCATCGGGAGCTTCCAGGTCCCAGTACACGATGTTCACTTCCGCCGGGGCCGTCGTCTGGGCCCACAGAAGGACCTCGAACATGTCCGAATAACCGAGCATCGGACCGGACTGGAGGAGGTTTTCCTGGGCGGTGGCGAACGGAGCCGCAACAGCAAGGAGTAGTGCCGAGAGAAAGAGCGATCTTCGCATGGAGTCGATCCGCGTTGAAGGTACGCTGAAGAACCCGCGGTCCTTGGGCTCGGGACAACATACAGCCGAAGCGTTCCGCCGGCTGTGCAACCGAAGGGCGCACGATAGATTCGGCGAATGCACAATCCGACGCTCGTCATCCTCGCCGCGGGCCTCTCGACCCGGTACAGCGGCCCGAAGCAGATCGAGCCCGTGGGTCCGGACGGCGAGGCTCTTCTCGACTACGCCGTGTACGACGCCTTGAGCGCCGGATTCGGAGACGTCGTCCTCGTCGTCAGCGCGGCGAACGAGGCAAGCCTCGTCGAGCGGTTCCGCGACCGCTTCGGGAATGCTGTTCCTCTGCGATCGGTCGTCCAGGGCCAGGGCCGGCTTCCCTCCGGACTTCGCCCGCCCTCCCGGGTGAAACCCTGGGGCACCGGCCACGCGGTGCTGTGCCTCGAAGGGGTTGTCTCCGGCCCGTTCGCCGTGGCCAACGCGGACGATTTCTACGGTCGCTCCGCCTACCACGCACTCGTGGCACACCTCACCTCGGCAGACCGCGCCGGAGAGCAGTGCGTCGTCGGCTATCCGGTTGGCGGCACGCTGTCCGACCACGGAGGCGTCTCTCGTGCCCTCCTCGAAACCGACGAGGACGGCAAACTGATTCGCATCGAGGAGCTGCTCGGACTGGAAAGGGCCGGCAGCAGAGCGATCTTCGGTCGCACGGTCGCGGAAGCGCCGCGCGAGCTGGCGGGCGACGAGCTGGTATCCATGAACCTGTGGGGCCTGACCCCCAACCTGTTCAAACCGCTCAGCAAGAGATTCGCGAGCTTCCTCAAGCAGCACGGCGACGACCCGGGTACTGAATTTTACGTGAGCGACGCGGTAGGCGACCTGGTGGCGCGCGGGAAGGTGACCGTACGGGTGCGTGAGACCTCGGACCGCTGGCTGGGCATGACGTTCCCGGCGGATCGGAGTCGAGTGCGGGCGGGAATCCGGTCCCTGGTCGAGGCCGGAGAGTATCCGCCGTCGCTTCGGAACGCGTTGCGAGCCGCCGACCCGAGCCAGACAGACCAAACTTGAGACTCGACGCCTTAGACTGGACGGTCGTCGCCGCATACGGAGCCCTCGTCCTGATCGTCGGCGTGTACTTCGCCCGTCGGGCCGGAATGGGCATGGCGGAGTTCTTCCTGTCCGGCCGCAAGCTCCCGTGGTGGATGCTCGGCACGTCGATGGTGGCGACCACGTTCTCGACCGACACTCCGAACCTGGTCACGGACCTCGTGCGAAACGGCGGCGTGAGCCAGAACTGGGTGTGGTGGGCCTTCCTGATCACCGGTATGTGCACCGTCTTCTTCTACGCCAAGCTGTGGCGGCGCTCGGGCGTGTTCACCGACATGGGGTTCTACGAGCTTCGCTATTCGGGCCGGCCGGCCGCGTTCCTTCGCGGCTTCCGGGCCCTGTACCTGGGTGTGTTCTTCAACGTCATGATCATGGCCACGGTCACCCTGGCAGCGATCAAGATCGGCAGTGTGCTGCTCGGACTCGACAAGTACACGACGGTGCTCATCGCTGGCACGATCACGGTGGTCTACTCGGCGACCTCGGGACTGTGGGGGGTCGTGGTCACCGACCTGCTTCTGTTCGTGATCGCGATGGTGGGCTCGGTGGCCGCGGCCTACTACGCCCTGGCTCAGCCGGAAGTGGGCGGGTTGGCTGGCCTCGTCTCGAACCCGGCTATCTCTGACAAGCTGGCCCTGCTGCCGGACTTCACGGATTGGAGG
>JAUVTH010000234.1 GCA_030601615.1 Gemmatimonadota bacterium | reverse complement strand
GCGCTGGCCCCAAAGGTATCAATGCTGACGACGTCGCCCGAGTCTCCGACCCATTCCTTCCAACCCAGGGCCACTCCGGCCTCGATCGCCAGTCGATTCCTGACCGATGGCGGCAGGACTTCGTTCCGGTAGGCGGTGTCCTGCTCACGGAATACCTCCCAGCTGGGCATGCTCACCACCCGGGTCGCCACACCCGTGTCGATCAACGCCTGGCGAGCCTCGAGCGCCAACGAGACCTCGGAGCCCGAGGCGATGAGGATCATGTCCGGATCCGCGTCGTCCGGATCCTCCAGGATATAGCCTCCCCGGTGTAGTCCGATCGCTCGGCCTGGACCGTCCACGCGGATAACCGGAACGCCCTGGCGGGTGAGCACGAGCATCGTCGGGCCGTCCATGCGCAGGATCGCCTCGCGCCATGCCTCGACCGTCTCGTTTGCGTCAGCCGGGCGAATGACCCGGAGTCCCGGCATCGCACGCAACGCGGCGAGGTGTTCCACAGGCTGGTGCGTCGGTCCGTCTTCTCCGAGGCCTATGGAATCGTGCGTCATGACGTAGATGACTGGCTGGCGCATCAGCGCGGCGAGACGAATGGCCGGCCGGGCGTAGTCGGTGAACACGAAGAACGTCGCGGCGTACGGCCGGACGCCCCCGTGCAACGCCATCCCCGTAGAGGCCGCGCACATGACGTGCTCCCGGATCCCCCACCTGAGATTGCGACCTTCGTAGCTCCCGGGTCCGAAGTTCGGGGAGCCCTCGATCAGGGTGTTGTTCGACGGTGCGAGGTCGGCGCTCCCTCCCATCAACCACGGGATGCCCCTGGCGATCGCGTTGAGAGCCGCTCCCGACGCCTTTCGCGTGGCCATCGGGCCGTCGGCCTCATCGAACGAAGGCAGTTCCGAATCCCAGTCCGGCGGCAGGGTGTCGTGCAGGGCCGCGTCGAACTGGGCCGCCAGATCCGGGTACGCGGAACGGTGGCTCTCGAGCCGGTCTCGCCAGGACGTTTCCAGCGCCGCGCCCCGGTCCACTGCTTCGCCCATGTGCGCCCGCGCCCGCTCCGGGACGAGGAAGCGCGCATCCTCGGGCCACCCGGACGCCCGCTTCGTCAGCGCGAGCTCATCCTCGCCGAGAGGCGAACCATGCGCTCCCGACGTGTCCTGCTTGTTCGGAGAGCCGAATCCGATGTGAGTGCGGACGATGATCAACGATGGCCGATCCGCTTCCTCCCGTGCGGCGGCCATGGCGGCTCGGATTGCCGACAGATCGTTGGCCGCATCACCGATGTCCTGGACGTGCCATCCGTATGCAGCGAAGCGACCGGCGGCGTCGTCCGAGTATGAGAGATCAGTCGAACCGTCGATCGTGATACGGTTATCGTCGTAGAAGGCGATCAGCTTGCCGAGACGGAGATGGCCTGCCAACGAGGCCGCCTCATGCGAGGCTCCCTCCATGAGGTCGCCGTCACTGCACAGGACGTACGTATGATGGTCGACGATCGGATGATCCGGCCGATTGTAGACTGCGCCGAGGTGTGCCTCGGCGATCGCCATCCCAACGGCGGTCATGAGGCCCTGTCCGAGTGGCCCCGTGGTGGTCTCCACGCCGGCGGTGAGCCCGTGCTCCGGGTGCCCGGGGGTTCGGCTGTTCCACTGGCGGAAGTTCCTGATCTCGTCCAGGGGGAGGTCGTAGCCGCTCAGGTGCAACATCGCGTAGAGAAGCATGGACGCGTGTCCGGCCGAGAGCACGAAGCGATCCCGGTCGAACCACTCCGGATTCCTCGGGTTGTAGCGCATCTCCCGGCTCAGCACGTACGCGATGGGTGCCAGCGCCATTGGCGCTCCCGGATGACCCGAGTTGGCGGCCTGGATAGCGTCTATGGCCAGGGTGCGGATCGTGTGAACGCAGAGCTCTTCAAGGGGAATTCCCTGCAGGGATTCCTCGTACCGAGCCTCCTCGACCCGTGTCTCGGGTGTGGGGGTCTTCATGCCATCCTTCGCTCTGGTAGTGTCTGTCTGTAGCAGGGTTCTTCAGCAACCTGCTGACGGAGTGTTCGTCGCCCCGGGGATGCCCGACGCCCCCACGATATCATAGGCGAGAGCGACGCGCACCTCCCTTTGACCGGCGTGTGGGGCCTCCCGAAGAACCTGTCGTGCGGGTAGGTTAGCTGGGCCCGTGGAAAGGCACATTCAAGGACGCGGTCCGGGCGCGTCGGCGGGCGGTAGCGCAGCGGAGATGACATGAACCACGACGTGACACTGTTCTCGAGTGAGGACGCCCACTGGTTCAACGAGGGCCGTCACTACCGGTTGTGGCAGAATCTCGGCAGCCACGTGGTGGATTCGGGGAGCGGACCGGGTGTGGTCTTCGGCGTCTGGGCCCCGGCCGCCGAGTCCGTCTGCGTGATCGGAGACTTCAACGGGTGGGGTGGCGGCGACCATCGGCTGGCGGCCCGCGGTTCGTCCGGGATCTGGGAGGGATTCGTACCGGGACTCGGCGTCGGCGAGACCTACAAGTACCGCATCCTGACCCGGGACGGCGTCTGGCTCGAGAAAGCAGACCCGTTCGCCCGGGCGGCCGAGCATCCCCCGGCTACGGCATCCGTCGTGTGGGAGGACGACTACGAGTGGGAAGATGGGGACTGGCTGGCGTCCCGGTCTCTCAGGAACGCGCTGGATCGACCGATATCGATCTACGAGCTGCACCTGGGCTCGTGGATGCGGCCTCCGCAGGGCGGGTTTCACACGTATCGCCAGGTGGCTCCGTTGCTCGCCGATCACATAGAGCTCACGGGGTTCACGCACGTCGAGTTTCTTCCCGTGATGGAGCACCCGTTCTTCGGGTCGTGGGGATACCAGATCACCGGCTATTTCGCTCCGACGGCCCGGTACGGTAGCCCGTCGGATCTGAAATACCTCGTCGACTATCTGCACGGTCGCGGTATCGGCGTCATCTTCGACTGGGTGCCGAGCCACTTCCCGGGAGACGACCACGGGCTCGCCCGATTTGACGGCACCCACCTCTACGAGCACGAGGACCCGAGGCTCGGTTTTCATCCCGACTGGAAGAGCTGGATCTTCAACTATGGCCGGCATGAGGTTCGCAGCTTCCTGATCAGCAGCGCCGTGTACTGGCTGGAGGAATTCCACGGCGACGGCCTCCGCGTGGACGCCGTCGCGTCGATGCTATACAGGGACTATTCCCGGGAGGAAGGGGAGTGGGTCCCGAACGAGTTCGGGGGCAGGGAGAACTTCGAGGCGGTCGGATTCCTGCAGGATCTCAACCGGGAGGTGTACGGGAGCCATCCGGGAACACAGGTGTTCGCGGAGGAATCGACGGCGTGGCCGAAGGTTTCACACCCGGTCGAGGTCGGCGGCCTCGGGTTCGGCCTGAAGTGGGACATGGGCTGGATGAACGACATCCTGCGCTACATGGCCCTGGACCCGGTCCACCGACGGTGGCACCACAGCGACCTGACGTTCCGCCACCTGTA
>JAUVTH010000202.1 GCA_030601615.1 Gemmatimonadota bacterium | reverse complement strand
CTCCGCAACAGGCCGAGAGCCGTCGCCCGCACGAGCATCGGATACAGAGGGTCTCCCGCCAGGCGGATCAGCTCGGGGCCCGCCTCGGAGTCACCGCGTCGCCCGGCCTCCAGGGTTGTCCCGTAATGTGACCGTCGCGCCTTCCCGTACCACTCCACGTAATAGTCCGCCGCCCACTGATCCGTTTCGTCCTCGTGGCAGCCCGCTGCCGTGCACGCGTTCGGTGTCCCGATCTCGAGTGTCAGGTCCGGGCGGGGAATGCGGAGGCTGTGATCGGCCCTCCAGTCAACGACCATGAACGGACGCTCGGGCATGTGACACGTGACGCACAGCGTGCCTTCGTTCGGCTCGCCTGCTTCCGTCAGCGCCTCGTGGAAATGGTGCTCGTACACGTCGTACGTGTCGGCCCGGTGACACTGGGCACACAGATCGTTGTCCTCCTTCACCAGCTTCAGGCTGTGCGGATCGTGGCAGTCGGAGCACCTGACGTCGTTCCGGTACATCTTGCTCTGCACGAACGACCCCCACACGTACACTTCCTCGAGGATCTGGCCGTCCGCCTCGTACAGACCCTCCTCGAGCAGCGCCGGGATCAGGTGGTCCATCAGGTCGGCCTTGCCGTGCGCATAGTCGCCGAGCTCCGTGCGACGGGCGTGGCAGGGTGCACAGAGCTCGACCTGCTGGCGGGACGTGATGCCTGAGGTTGGAACGGCGAGGTCGAAATCAGGCACGTCGGGGCGGGCCATCGGGGGAAGGTCGGCCCATTCCACGTGACGGGACCCCGGGCCATGACACGCCTCACAGCTCACGTTGATCTCCGACCACGTGGTCGAGAACGAGTCCGTCTCCGGATCGAAGCCTTTGCGCAGGTTCGTCGAGTGGCACTCGGCACACATACCGTTCCAGGTCTGCGCACTTCGAGTCCAGTGGAGCCAGTCGTCGGCCGGAATGTCCCGATCCGGATAAAGGTGAAACCACTCCTCGCGCTCCGTGTCCCACGCCAGGCTGAGCGCCTGGTAGCGCCCACCGGGAAACGCGATCAGGTACTGCTGGAGGGGCTCCCAACCAAACGTGTAGGCGATCTCGAACTCGCCCATCTCGCCGGCCGGCCCCTCGGTATGGACAAGGTAGCGACCGTCTCGCGTGTAGAAGCGGCTCGTGATCCCCCGGTTCTCGAACTCTACGTCACTGAAGTCGCCGCGCACCGTTGTCGAGTCCGCGACCGCCATCGCGTTGTCGTGGTCCGAGCCGAGCCACGCCTCGGTCGCGTCCTCGTGACACTCGGCGCACCGGTCGCGTCCCACGAAAGTGAATGCCGGGGCCAGGTCTGCGGCATCCCACCGCGCGCGCTGTCGGCTCTCTTTCACGGCATACCCGGGCAGCGACAGGACGATGACGGTGGTGGCCACGACGCCCGCGACTTTCCATCGACGTACCGGATCACCAGCACTCATGCGCGCGTCACCTGCGACGCCTCGAACGACCGGCGTTTCAGGGTTCGGCCCGTGTCCACCTTCACGATGCCGTTCTCGATGCGAATCGGATGGAGGTCCAGGGGCCTCGGAGCCGGCGCGCTGAGCACGTCGCCCCGGATATCGTACGCGGACGAGTGGCACGGACAGACGAACTGGCCCTCATCGGCGATCCACGGAACGGTGCATCCGAGGTGAGTGCACTCCCGCGACACCGCCAGAAATCCGCCGTCCGCCAGGCGCGTCAGGTAGAACTTGCCGGCGGGAAAGGCCGTCACCGACCCGAGATCGAATCGATCGACCGGGCCCGCCACGAGGACTCCAGCCGCCTCGGCCGAACCGGGCCGGGGACGCAGAAACTCGACGACGAGCCATACGTACTCGGCCAGTGCCAGTCCTCCCAGGCCGAGCCACAGGCGGCCGAGAAACGACCGCCGGGTCGTTTCTGTCTCTTCTCGCCGTGTGCTGGGCGCATCCCGCCGGTCTGCGGTCAATCCACCCTCCTCACGAAGTCCACGGCCACGTCAGCGCCATGCCTTCACCGCGGAACCACACGCCCACGATCGTGAGGATGACGAGCGCCGTGGCCACGAAGGCGAAGGCTGCCTGCAGCACTTCCTGTCGGTTGCCGCCGTGCTGTCGTGCCGCAAAGCGGACCACCCCCCACATGACGCCGAGGGCGATCACCGCCGGTACCAACCCTTCCGACAGACCCGGAGGAAGCCCGGCGAGCCACCCCGACCAATCCGTCACGTATTCATCCAGTAGCACCCACAGGGGGGTGAGCGCGAACGCGGCGAGAGCGCCCGCGATGGCCAGGGACCTGCCTGTGGCGGACAGGAACCAGGGACCCTCCATCGGCTCGTCATACCTGAGGTAGGGAATGGCGAGCAGGCCGAGGAGTGCCAGCCCTGGAAGGATCACGACGGCCCATGTGGGATGGAAGTGGAGCAGCAGCTCCTGGAGGCCGAGAAAGTACCACGGCGCCTTGGCCGGGTTCGGACTCATTCCCGGGTTCGCCGGTTCGGCCAGGCCCGCGTCGAAAGCCACGGAGATGACCAGCACGGAGGCCACCAGGACGAGTGCCGTGACGAACTCCCTCGCCAGGAGAGACGGCACGAACAGCACCGTGTCCGGCTTCTCCGCCACCGGCTCGTCGTACGCACGGGGCACCACCACACCACCCGCCTTGCGCACGCGCCAGAAATGGAACGCCATGAGCGTCACGAGCGTGACCGGAAAGACCGTCGTGTGGAACGTGTAGAAGTTGATCAGGGTGGCACTGCCGATCTCCGAGCCGCCCCGGGCAAGCTGTCTCAGTCCGTCCCCGATTGCCGGAACGTACCCGAGCATCGCCGTCACGATCGTGATCGCCCAGTAGGACAGCTGGTCCCACGGGAGCAGGTAACCCGTGAAGTTCGCAGCGAGGACGACCAGCAGGAGCAGCGTACCGATCACCCAGTTGAACTGCCTCGCCCCGTGAAACGCCCCCGTGAAGAAAGTCCGGAGCAGGTGCAGGAACGTGATGATGACGAGGAGGTTGGCGCTCCAGTGGTGCACGTTCCTGACGAGCCCGCCGAAGCGCACGTCGCGCCGCAACGCCTGGATCGAGCCGTACGCCCTCTCTGGGGTCGGCTCGTAGACGAACATGAGCAGCACGCCGGTCAGGATGAGCATGAGCACAAGGGCAGCAGCCATTCCGCCGAGGCCGAACGTGTGCCGGAACGCGACCGTGCGCTCCGGCAGACGGACCGGCCGCATGTGCAGAACGAGGTGGTTGAGGACGACGCGCTTCCGTTCCCGCTCCGTCCGGGGAGTCAGCGGGGTTCGAAAGACC
Source organism: Gemmatimonadota bacterium (assembly GCA_030601615.1). Taxonomy (GTDB): domain Bacteria; phylum Gemmatimonadota; class Gemmatimonadetes; order Palauibacterales; family Palauibacteraceae; genus Benthicola. Next base: position 514 of record JAUVTH010000202.1, on the reverse strand, counting down.
GAGCGCCAGATGCGGGTAGCGAGGCCGGGTTTACGAGCCACGAGCCCTCAGATCTCGAAGCCCCAGCGGACGATGAACTGCCACGACCGGTTCTTCAGATCGAGGTTCTGCACCGCAGCGGACAGCCCGTAGGAGTAGCGGAGATCCGCCGTCAGGGCGGAACGCGCCATACTGTAGGTGAAGCTCGTGCCGAACGGAATGCTCCATTCCGTGCTGTCGATCGTCCAGTCCGGGACGGCGTTGTCGCAGGACTCCTTCTCGGCATCGCCGCCGCTCACTTCGCATTTCGTCTTGAACGCGAGCGCGATGCCCCCGTACAGATTCCAGTCCCATTTCGGGCTTAGACCCACGATCAGTTGAGCCGTGAGCGGGATTTCGAAATAGTCGAGGTCCAGGTCGCGGCGGACGCCCTGCACCGTGCCGCTCCCCCCCTTCTGGACCCAGTTCCCCTCCAGCTGCAGCCCGAGGTTCGATTGAAACCGGTACATGCCCGAGCCGCCGAGGAGAACCCCCT
>JAUVTH010000062.1 GCA_030601615.1 Gemmatimonadota bacterium | reverse complement strand
TCACTTCGAGTGGCTGCGCCTCAGCGGCAGCCTGGCCGGGCGTCGGCACCGTGCCGCGCTCGAGCACGCGCACCGCGTGCTGGAGCGCTCCGTCCAGAGGCGGGCCCTGGCCGTGTGGCAGGAGTGGGTGGCAGCCGAGGGAGCCGAGCTCGACGCGGATCTCGAGTCTCCGTACGCGATCGCCCGTCTCCTGGCGAGCCGGCTCGGCGGGAGCGCGGACAGCCAGTAGCTGGTCGTCCGCCGGACTCCTTCGTTCGTCGCCCGGGCGCCGGCACTCCGACAACTGGAACGGCCTGCCTGCCATCGCGTATATTCGTCGACGGCGGAAGGTCTTCGCACGTGCCGCGCCGGCCTGCCAGAATGTACGGCATGGAAGGAATGCTGATGAGCCAGGTGATCGATACGGACGCTCCCACTGCGGCCGATCTCGAGCGGGAGCTGGAGCGCAAGCGCCAGGAGATCGTGGAGCTGGAGGCAAGGCTGGCCGGCTGGAGGGCCACGACCGCCGGTGCTCCGCAGCGACAGGACACCGACTTCACGACGGTCTCCGGGGAACCGGTGCGGGCCCTGTACACCCCGTTGGACACCCGGGACGACGACTATCTGGCCGATATCGGTCTGCCGGGCGAGTACCCGTTCACCCGCGGACCGTATGCCACGATGTACCGCACGCGGCTGTGGACCAAGCGGCTGTTCTCCGGGTTCGCCACGGCCGCGGAGACCAACGAGCGGTACAAGTTCCTCCTTGCGCACGGCACGACGGGCCTGTCGGTGGCCTTCGACTTCCCGACTCTGATGGGATACGACTCGGACGATCCTCTCTGCGAGGGCGAGGTCGGGAAGTGCGGTGTGGCGATCTCCAGCCTGGCCGACATGGAAACGCTCTTCGATGGGATTCCCCTCGATCGAGTGTCGGTGTCCATGACGATCAACGGGCCGGCCATCATGCTGTATTGCTTCCTGCTCGCCGCCGCGGAGAAGCAGGGCGTGCCGTTCGAGAAGGTCACCGGAACGATTCAGAACGACATTCTCAAGGAGTACCAGGCCCAGCACGCGTGGATCTACCCGCCGAAGCCGGCGCTCAAGATCATCACGGACATCTTCGAGTGGTCCGCCGTCAGCGCTCCGAAGTTCAACACGATCTCGATCTCCGGCTATCACATCCGTGAGGCGGGCGCCACAGCGGTTGAAGAGCTGGCGTTCACTCTGAAGAACGGGTTCACATATGTCGAGGAGGGCATCGCCCGCGGCCTCGACGTGGACGAGTTCGCCCCACGCCTCTCGTTTTTCTGGGACGTGCACAACGACCTGTTCGAGGAAATCGCGAAGTTCCGGGCCAGCCGGCGCATATGGGCGCGCCACATGCGCGACATCTATGGTGCGAAGCGGCCCGAGAGCTGGCGTCTGCGCACTCATGCCCAGACGGCCGGGGTGACGCTCACGGCCCAGCAGCCGCACAACAACATCGTGCGCGTCGCGTACCAGGGACTGGCGGCCGTCCTCGGAGGCACGCAGTCGCTTCACACGAACGCGATGGACGAGTCGCTGGCACTCCCGACCGAGAACGCCGTACGGATCGCCCTGCGCACCCAGCAGATCCTCGCGTTCGAGACCGGGGTGCCGAACACCATCGATCCGCTGGCCGGTTCGTACTTCGTCGAGAGCATGACCGACGAGCTGGAGCGCCAGGCGGAGGAGATCTTCGCCGAGATCGACGATCTGGGCGGCGTCGTGGCCGGGATCGAGTCGGGCTACTTCCAGGCCAGGATCTCCCGGTCGGCGAGGAGGTTCCAGGACGAAGTCGAGGCTCGGAGCCGCCTGATCGTCGGCGTGAACTCGTTCCAGGAAGACGATGAGCCGGATCTCGAGATCCTGAGGATCGACGAGTCAGCTGCCGAGGCGCAGGCCGGACGCCTGGCCGCGCTCCGCGAGCGGCGGGATGGCGGCGCAGTCGAGCACGCCCTCGGGGCGCTCACTGCGGCAGTCATGGCGGACGAGAACCTGATGCCCCCCATGCTGGATGCCGTCCGGGCGTACGCCACGCTGGGCGAGATCCGGGATGCGCTGGAGAAAGTATACGGCCGGTTCCAGGAGCCCGTGGCCTTTTGACGCGGGCCAGTGCCCGGTATCTTTAATAAGCTGTCGAACAACTACAGTGGGCCGCGCGCAGGGCGTTCCGTCCTCCACCGCCCATCGTGTCCATCCGGAGCGATTCCGTCATGGCTGAGAGAAAGATCCGCGTGCTGGTCGCGAAGCCGGGGCTCGACGGCCACGACCGTGGAGCCAAGGTCATCGCGGCGTCCCTGCGGGATGCGGGCATGGAGGTGATCTACACCGGCCTGCACCAGACGCCGGAGAAGATCGCCACAACCGCGCTGCAGGAAGATGTCGACGTGGTGGCTCTGTCGATCCTGTCGGGAGCCCACATGACGCTCTTCCCCCGCGTGCTGGAGCTCCTGCGGGAGAACGGCATGGACGACGTTCTCGTTACGGGTGGGGGGATCATCCCTCAGGAAGACATGGACGCGCTGCAGGAGCTCGGCGTCGGCCGGCTGTTCGGACCGGGCACCGTGACGGGCGATGCGGCTGCTTACATCAGGGACTGGTTCGAGGAGAACCGCATGGACGAAGACGGCTGATGTCCGATCCGTCACGCCTGCGGAAGCTCGTGGAAGAAATCCGAGCCCTCGAGGACCGTCTCCGCGAAGGGGGCGGTCCGAAACGTATCGAGCGCCAGCACTCGCAGGGCAAGCTCACGGCGCGTGAGCGCATCGACGGGCTGATCGACCCGGGCGGCGGGTTCCTGGAGATCGGTCTCCTCCTCGCGTACGACCAGTACGACGGAAACGCTCCCGGGGTGGGGGTCGTTACCGGGATCGGCGAGGTTTGCGGACGCCCCGTGGTGATCGTGGCGAATGACGCCACCGTCAAGGCGGGCAGTTGGTGGCCGGAGACGATCCCGAAGATGCTCCGAGCCCAGGAAATAGCGATGCGCTGCCGTGTGCCGATCATCTACCTGGTCGATTCGGCCGGCATCAACCTGCCGTACCAGGGAGGAGTGTTCCCGGGTAAGTACGGCGCGAGCCGCCTGTTCTACTACAACTCGATCATGCGGCACTACCTGGACGTGCCCCAGATATCGGCCGTCATGGGCCAATGCATCGCGGGAGGGGCGTATCTGCCGGCGCTCTCAGACGTAATCGTGATGGTGGAGGGCACCAGCTTCATGGGCCTCGGCGGCCCCAACCTGGTGAAGGGTGCCACGGGACAGGATGTCGAGGGCGAGGTCCTCGGGGGTGCGGCCACGCACAACCGGATCAGTGGCGTCGCTCACTACGAGGTGCCCGACGACGAAGCGTGCCTCGAAAAGATCCGCGATCTCGTGTCCGACCTGCCGCCGGCCCGGCTCCCGCCGCCGGTCGACGAGCCCAGGGCACCTGCCCGTGCCGCCGAGCAGGCGTACCAGCTCATTCCGCAGGATCACCGGCAGCCTTACGAAGTCGAAGCGGTGCTCGAGACGTTTCTCGACGCGGGGCGATTCGAAGAGTTCCAGGCGGGCTACGCGCCGGAGATGCTCACCGCGGTCAGCCGGTTGGCCGGTCGACGGGTGGGAGTGATCACGAATCGTCGGGGCATGTTCAAGGACACGAAGGGCGGCCGTCCCCGGTTCGGAGGGATCATCTACGCCGACAGCGCCGAGAAGGTCGCATACTTCATGGACATGTGCGATCGGCAGAAGATCCCGCTCCTGTACGTTCAGGACGTGAGCGGTTTCATGGTGGGAACGGAAGCGGAGCACTCGGGGATCATCCGGGCCGGCGCCCGCATGGTCGAGGCCATGTCGGTCGCTCGCGTACCGAAGATCGTGCTCACGATCGGGCACGCCAGCGGAGCGGGGTACTACGCCATGGCGGGGCAAGGCTTCGATCCGGACTTCATCTTCACGTGGCCCACGGGCCGCATGGGCGTGATGGAGGGCGCGTCAGCCGTGCGCGCCGTGCACGGCCGCAAGATCGACCAGGCTCGGTCGGAGGGCATTCCGGTTGACGCCGAGACCACGGCCGAGATGGAAGCGACACAAGCCGAGTACGACAGGACCCTCGATGCACGGTACGCCGCGGCCAGGGGCTACGTTGACGCGATCATCGCCCCCGAAGAGACGCGCGACGTTCTCGACCTGGCCCTCCGGACGGCTCTCGAGAATCCGGCGCCCCACATCGGAGCCTTCACGCTCCCTGACGACGCATGAGCGGCGACAGAGTGGTGCGCGTCGGCTCGGGCCAGGGGTTCTGGGGCGACTGGCAGGAAGCGCCGAAGCTGCAGGTGCGGCAGGGGCCGATCGACTACCTGATGCTCGACTACCTGGCCGAGATCACCATGTCCATCATGCAGAAGCAGCGCGTGAAGGACCCCTCGGCCGGCTACGCGCGCGACTTCGTTCCCCTGATCCTCGATCTCGCCTCGGATCTCGTGGACGGCGGCGTCCGGGTGATCACGAACGCGGGGGGAGTGAACCCCCGAGCCTGCCGGGACGCGCTGGTCTCGGGCCTCGCTGACGTGGAAACGTCCCGTCCCCTCAGGATCGCGATCGTCACGGGCGACGATCTGATGGGCCGTTTGGACGATCTGCTCGCCTCGGGCCACGAGCTTCGAAACATGGAGACCGGGGCGCCTCTTTCGGACATCCAGGACCGTGTCTACAGCGCGAACGCGTACATCGGTATGAGCCCGATCCTCGAGGCGCTCGCGCAGGACGCGGACATCGTGGTCACGGGCCGTTCGACGGACACGGCGCTCACGTACGGGCCCCTGGTACACGAATTCGGATGGGCGCTCGACGATTGGGATCGGATAGCCGCGGGAGTTGTGGCAGGCCACATCAACGAGTGCGGGGCACAGGCAGCCGGAGGAAACACTCTGTTCGACTGGGAGGGAGTGGACCTCGAGATACCGGGCTATCCGATCATCGAGGCGCAGGCGGACGGCAGCTTCGTCGTCACGAAACACCCGGACCTTGGCGGCCGTGTCACGTGGGCCACCGTAACCGAACAGCTTGTATACGAGATGGGTGATCCCGAGGATTACATCACTCCGGACTGCGTGGCGGACTTCGGCAGCGCCACGGTCACCGACCTGGGCGCCGACCGCGTGCGTATCAGCGGCGTGCGGGGCGGGCCGCGCACCGATCTCCTGAAGGTGTCGATCGCCTACCACGCCGGGTACAAGTCGACCGGAGGACTGACCTACGCGGGCCCCGACGCCCTTGCCAAGGCTCGCCGGGCGGACGAAGTCCTGCGGGCGCGCCTCGAGCAGGCGGACCTGGACTTCGATGAGGTGCGGACGGAGTTCGTAGGAGCCGGGGCGTGTCTGGGCCTCGAACCGGGTCCCTCGGCCGCCGAGCTCCCGGAAGTCGGTCTCCGCATCGGGGTACGCGCTGCCGAGCGGGCGCCGGTCGAGAGGTTCACGCGCGAGATTGCGCCCCTGATCCTTGCGGGGCCTCCCACGGTCACCGGTTTTGCTGGTGGTCGGCCGCGAGTGCAGGAAGTGATGGCCTACTGGCCGGCCCTGATCGACAGGACGGCCGTCGAGCACGAGCTGGTGGTGGAGGTGACCGATGCCTGACTGCGGTGCCCTGGCCGGGAGGGCACGTTGAGAGTCCCCCTCGGCCGCCTCGCGTTCGCCCGCTCCGGAGACAAGGGCGACACGGCGAACATCGGGGTGATCGCCCTCGCGCCGCCGGCGTACGAGCACCTGGTACGGGAGCTCACCGCCGATCGGGTAAAAGACCACTTCGCGGGCGTCTGCCGCGGTCAGGTCGAGCGGTTCGAGCTTCCCAACCTGTTCGCGCTGAACTTCCTGCTGCATGAGTCGCTGGGAGGCGGCGGGACCGTGTCCCTGATGCTGGACGCGCAGGGGAAGACCTTCGGCGCGGGGATCCTGAGCCTCGAGGTAGAGGCGCCGGACGAGGTCGTCGAGGTATGCGACCGGGTGTTGGCCGGGGAGATCTCCGGGCGCCCGCCCTCCGAGGAGTAGTGCATGGCCAGGCAGCTGCATTCCGCGATCGATGAGACGAATGGGATCGCGCGGATCACACTCGATCGTCCCGAGCGTCGGAACGCCTTGAACGGCGCGCTGATCGAGGAGCTGAAGGACGCACTGGCGCAGGTCCAGGCCGACGATCGTGTGAAGGTTGTGGCTATCGCAGGCGCCGGTCCTGATTTCTGTGCCGGCGCCGATCTGCACGAGCTGAAGGAAGCCGTGGAGGCGGGACCGGAGGCCAGCCTGGCCGACGCCCAGGCGTTGGGGGATCTTTTTCTCCTCCTCCGCAGGATGGACAAGCCCGTCGTGGCCATCGTGCGCGGGAGGGCACTCGCCGGCGGCGCCGGCCTCGCGACGGCCTGCGACATGGTTCTGGCGTCCAGGAGCGCGAGCTTCGGGTATCCGGAGGTGCGGCTCGGGTTCGTGCCGGCCATGGTGATGGCGATCCTCCGCAGGTCCGTGGGTGAGAAACGTGCGTTCGAATTGATCGCTTTCGGCGATCCGATCGACGCGGACACGGCGGCCGAATACGGGCTGGTGAACCGGGTGTTCCCGGCGGAGTCCTTCGATTCCGAGGTCGATTCGTTCCTCGAGGCCCTCGCTTCCCGGAGTGCCAGCGCACTCGCTCTATCCAAGCGCTTGCTGTACCAGATCGACGGAGCCAGCTTCGAGGCGGCGATTCGAGCCGGTGCCCAGGTCAACGTCATAGCGCGGATGACGGATGACTGTCGGGAGGGTGTGCTCCGCTTCCTGGAGCGATCCGGCGACTGACCCTTGGCAGGGTTGTTCAGCAGCCTGTTCGTACGGCGAGTCTATGCCTCGCCGCGAGATGGAACGAACGAGCAGACAAAGGATCGGACGAGCATGACCGAACAGACGACGGAATCCTCTGGCGGCCCGAACCGACTCTCCGTCATGTCCGTCGGGGTGGGTGCGGTGGCCCTCATCGCGGGTCTCGCGGGTGCGGGACTTCTGGAGACCGGAACTACGCTGGGAATCCAGGGCGGCATACTCCTTCTCGTAGCCTCGCTCGGACTCGCGGCTGTTGCTATCGGGGGGCACCCGTTCGGGCCCGCCGTAGAGGGCCCGCTGGACCTGTCGGCGCGGCTCGGGCTGGGCGTGCTCGGTGGAGTGCTGGCCGGCCTGTTCCATGGTGTTCTGACGGAGGTCTCCGGCAGCATCGGGCTCACGCTGATGCTAGGTGTGGGAGTGGATGTAGACCTTTCGGCTGGTCAGTACCTGATGAGAGCACTGTACGGTTCGGTCTGGGGCATCGCGTTCGGGATCCTGTACCCGGTGGTTCCGGGAGAAGGGTTCGCGGGCAAGGGAGCGATCTTCAGCCTCGTGCCGAGTCTGTATACGCTGCTCGTAGTGTACCCGGTATTTCTGGGCCTCGGTCTGCTGGGCGTCCGGCAGGGTCTCCTGACCTTCCCGCTCGTGCTCGTGGGGAACGCCCTGGCCGGGCTCGTCGCTGCCCGCGTGATCTCCTGGGGTGGGGAGACGGATCTCGCTCCGGTCAGCGATCCCCTGGTGACCTGAGCCGGATCCGGATGTGGGAGGACGCGGAACCGCCGCATCCTCCCACCCCATTGTCTCCGGATGTTCAGCCGTTGACGCGGCAGCCGTCCATGCACCCCTTCTTCCACTCCTCGCAGGCATCCTCGTCGAACCAGCCGAAAGTCTTCTTGCACCCGAGGTGGATCACGTCGCAGTAGGTCATGCACCACGTCTTGCCCACCACCGCCGCCTCCGACGGTGACGGTGGGGCGCTGGCCACGATCGCCACGAACGCCGCCAGGAGCATCCAGAATCTTCGGTTCATCTCGTCCCTCCTTTGCGTGGGGCCTCTACCTGTCACAGGGAGGCGATGTTGCAGCCGGCCAGGCAGCCAAGGATGTACCACGTGCACTTCCACGAGTCGATCCGGTCGCAATGCTCCGCAGCTCTCTCGGCGCAGTAGTCCTGGCACTCGACCGGCCTCGCTCTGGCCGCGGCGCTCGCGGGTGGAGGCACGGCCAGGCCAAGGAGGCCGATCACCAGCCACAGTCGTTTCATTTGAGATCTCCT
>JAUVTH010000211.1 GCA_030601615.1 Gemmatimonadota bacterium | reverse complement strand
CGACATGAGCACGACCTGGAAGGCGACTTCGGAAGACGAAGACGTGTTCGAGGGTCGTGATCGCGCGACGGGCGAACTCAGGTGGACCGGCACCCGTGTCGACCTGATCTTTGGCTCGAACTCCCAACTCCGGGCCCTGGCCGAAGTCTACGGATGCGAAGACTCCCGGGAGAAGTGCCTGCACTACTTCGTAGCGGTGGGGAACAAGGGAATGAACCTTGATCGGATCGACCTCGCCTGAGCCTAGCATGGGCTGAGCACGCTCGACCCATCTGCCAAAAGTACGAAGAGCCCCGTCGCACGGGGCTTTTCGTGTATGGGCCCTGGTGGATTTGCCGCGTCGTTCAGCGTTGCGAGCAAGCCGAAGGCGCGCGCAGCACTACCACCGACCTCACGCTTATCAGGCCAGCGAAACACGACGGTCAGCGTCGGTCAGCGCTGATTACTTAGGACAATCGCTTCCCAAGCGACGGTGGGCAACGGTGAGCGACGGTGGCTGTTGTGACCGTATATGTGACCGCGACCCGCCCCAGTCACGGAGGACTTGCCCGAGCGCGTCTGGGGGGCTCAAGGTCTAGTCGCGACGCCTCGATCTCTGAGAGTTGCTCACCGTCAGTGATCTTCCACAGGCGGACCTGCTGGAGCATGGTCCTTCCTCTCAGATTCGAACCGGCTGTGGCCATTTTGGCGCGGCAGTACTGCAAACCATGCCCATCGATTTCGTGTCTCACAACAATGCGACGAGTTCCGCGAAACCACGGTATTCGAAACTCCGTACGATCAGGTACAAACAAAGACAAACAATCGATCGTGGGGGAAAGATGACGGGTTTGGGAGCCGCACTCAGACGCATACTTCGTAGTCTCGGGCGGAGCCCGGGGGTTTCAGCCATAACCGTCGTCACGCTCGCCGTCGCGATCGGCGCCAACTCGGCGATCTTCAGCATCGTAAACGGCGTGCTTCTCAAGCCGCTGCCGTATCCCGAGTCGGATCGACTGGTCTACATCGGACATGCGGCACCGCTGGCCGGTTTTGACGAGATAACACAGGCAACGGGCACCTACGCGACGTACCGCGAGCAGGCCGGGACGCTCGAGGATCTGGCCATCTACTGGAGAGGCAACAGCAGCCTGACCGGCGACGGAGAGCCGGAGCGCGTCATGAGCGCCGCAATCACCGCCTCGATGTTCAACGTCCTGAGGACACCGGCTGCGCTCGGCCGCGCGTTCACCGAGGACGAGATGCTCCCGGACAGCGAACCCCTGATCATCCTGGGCCACGGTATGTGGCAACGCCGGTTCGGTAGCGATCCCGGCGTGCTTGATCGGTCGATCGTGGTCGACGGCGTGAGCCGCCGAATCGTGGGAGTGATGCCCGCCGGATTCAATCTTCCGCGCGGCGGCGACATCGAGCTGTACATGCCGTTCGAGCTCGATCCGGCAGAGCTGACCGTCGGCAACTACAGCTTCCCCGGCATCGGGCGACTGGCAGAGGGAGCCACGCTCGAAGGTCTGCAGACGGACCTCGAGCGGATCGTGCCGACGCTGCCCGAGTTGTTTCCGGGCGACATGCTGACGCCGCAGTTGATTGAGGAAATCGGGTTTGCCCCAACCTCCGGGACGTTGGTCGAGGAAGTCACCGGCGACATCAAACAGACGCTCATAATCCTCTTGGGAGCCGTAGGGCTCGTCCTGCTGATCGCATGCGCGAACGTGGCGAACCTGTTCCTCGTCCGGGCCGAGTCGAGGCAGAAGGAAATGGCAGTGCGGAGTGCCCTCGGCGCCGAGCGAGGCACGCTCGTCAAGCACTTCCTCGGCGAAAGCACGGTGCTCGCGATCCTCGGAGGCATCGCGGGACTCGCGTTGGCCTACGGCGGCATCCAGCTTCTGACAGTGCTTGGTCCCAACGGCATTCCGCGGCTCGATGCGATCCGCATCGACGGGACGGTGCTCGGATTCACGCTGGCCGTTTCGGTGATGGTCGGCCTCTTACTCGGTATCGCGCCCGTGTTCCGATACACGGCACCCGAGCTCATCACGTCGCTCCGCGAGGGCCGGGGCAACACGATCGGGCGCTCGAAGCTGAGGGCCCGCAGCGTACTCGTGCTGGGCCAGATCGCGCTCTCGTTCCTGCTGCTGGTCTGCTCCGGTCTGATGGTGAAGAGCTTCTGGCATCTGAAGAATGTGGATCCGGGTTTCGAGTCGGAGAACGTCCTCACGATGTGGGTCTCGCTGCCCGACGAGCAGTACGACGACGGCTTCAAGACGTCGGCGTTCTACATGCAGCTCGTGGATCGACTCGAGGGGCTGCCTGGAGTGCAGTCCGTAGGCGCGTCCACCAAGCTTCCGCTGCGCGGGCCGGGCGAGAGCCACAGCGGGATCCTTATCGAAGACAAACCGGTCGAGCCCGGTAGCATGCCGCATGTGGAGTTATCGCTGTACGTGGCCCCCGGTTACTTCGAGACATTCGGGATCCGGCTGCTGGAAGGCCGAACGATCGAGCGCGCGGATATCACGGGACGCGAAGGGGCCGTGGTAGTCAACCGGACCTTCGCCAAGAAGTTCTGGCCGGGCGAGAGCGTGATCGGGAAACGCGTGTGGCCCGGATTGGCCGACGACAGAGAGGACGAGAGCCTCGAATTCGGGTGGTGGACGGTGGTCGGCGTGGTGGACGACGTCCACAACCTGGCGCTCGACGAGGAAATTCTGCCGATCATCTACTACGCGATGGTCGGCCCGGGATTCGAAGAGAGAAACCGGTCCTCGATGGGCCTGATCCTGAAGGCGTCCTCGGCTCCGACGTCGCTTGCTCCGATGGTCCGCGACGCAGTGTGGGCCATCGATGCCAACGTTCCGATCGCGGACCTGCAGACGATGGAAAGCGTGGTGGCCGACGCCTCGTCGCGCACCGCGTTCGCCATGTTGATGCTGGTGATCGCGGCGCTCATGGCGCTGCTCCTGGGATCGATCGGGATCTACGGCGTGATCTCGTACGGTGTCAGCCAGCGGACGCAGGAGATAGGCGTGCGTATGGCGCTCGGCGCCCCCGCCTCGCAGGTCAGCAACATGATCGTGAAGCAGGGCGCTATCGTCGCCGGAATCGGGCTCGTGGCCGGCTTCGTAGCGGCTCTCGGTCTGACCCGCCTCATGGAGGCCCTGCTGTTCGAGGTCAGGCCGACCGATCCACCGACGTTCGGCCTGGTGGTGGCGCTCCTCATGGTCGTCTCACTTCTCGCGTCGTGGATACCAGCCAGACGCGCTGCCAGAGTCGATCCGATGGTGGCACTGCGGGCAGAGTAGCGGGGCAAGCGAGTATCGGTGGCGCTCAGATGACCGGGGCTCTTCTGGCCATCGCCACCGCGCAACTCTCGTAGAGAAGGACGTCCTTTGATATGGGCCCGGGTGGATTTGCCGCGTCACCCAGCGTTGCGAGCATAGTGAAGCGCAGTCGGGCGGGTGGCGCCGGAACCATGGGTCGACGACCTGGGTGAGATCCAGACGCCTTTCCTCGGTCGAGAGGCCGAAATGGAGGTTCTCCGAACCGCGGTTCGGGAGATCTCCACCAGTCCCGCCACTGCCGTGCTGGTATCGGGGGAGGCGGGCATCTAGCCGCGCTCGAGGAACGCGAGCAGCTCCTCCCGGCCGAGATGCTCGATGCCCAGCCTCTCCAGCGTCCGGCCCTCGGAGAAGTAGTCGCGGCCCATGACGGCGCCGACCACTTGAACCACGTGGTC
>JAUVTH010000020.1 GCA_030601615.1 Gemmatimonadota bacterium | reverse complement strand
CGTGGTATCCGTCGATTCTCAGCAGTCGCAGGTCGCCGTCCGACTCGATGCCCCCGGTCACCACGTGCACCTCATCCCCCGCGCGCACCGAAACCTCGAGAATGCCCCGGTAGCCGGTAACCTCGCCCATGCGAGACCTGGATACCGTGATCCCTCTCTCCCGGGCCAGCGGCAGAGCGTTGATCAAGTTCAGCGAGGTGTCGAGCCGCACGCGCCACAAACCGATGAGGACAGCGGAGGAAATGAGCCTGAGACCGCGCGGCACCTCGCCTCCGTACCGCACGGAGACTTCGCTCACCCCGGCCTCCGTCACCTCGCCCAGCACCGAGCCCAACCGCTCGGCCAGATCCAGCACCGGGCGCAGCCGCTCGTGATCTCGTGGCAGGTAGGGCGGCATGTTCACCGCTGCACCGTAGTCATCGTCCACGAGCGCAGCACGGACAGCTGCCGCGATCTCGATCGCCACTTCGCGCTGCGCGTCGTGAGTCGCGGCTCCGAGGTGTGGAGTCAGAACGAGGTTCGGGGCTTCCCGCAGGGCGTGTCCCGCGGGAAGCGGTTCCACGGCGTAGACGTCCATCGCCGCTCCAGAGAGCCTTCCTTCAATCAGGGCCCTCGCCAGCGCCTCTTCGTCCACGATCCCGCCACGGGACGCATTGACCAGGATTGCGTGCGGCTGGAGCCGTGCGATGCGCTCCTGGTTAATCAGGGCTTCGGTCTCTGGATTCAGCGGCACGTGAAGAGTCAGAAAGTCCACGCGCGGCAGCATGTCGTCGAGCTCCGTCAGCTCGACGTCCAGGTCGCTGGCTCTTTCATCCGTCAAGTAGGGATCCGCCACGATCACCTTCATGCCGAACGCCCGGGCCCTCCGGATGACCTCGACTCCGATTCGGCCCGCCCCGATCACGCCGAGCGTCTTCCCTGCCAGCTGGGCGCCACGATACGTCTTGCGGTCCCACTGTCCCGCTCGCATCGACCGATCGGCCGCGGGGATGCGGCGCGCCGCCGACAACAGGAGCGCGAACGCGAGCTCTGCCGTCGAGACCGTGTTGCCCGCGGGGGCGTTCATCACCGCGATGCCCCTCCGCGTCGCTGCCTCCACGTCGATGTTGTCCAGACCCACTCCAGCCCGCCCGATAACTTTCAGCGAATCGCCCGCCTCAATGAGATCGGCGTCCGCCTGTGTTCCACTGCGGACGATGAGGCCCATGGCCCCGGCCAGACCTTTCTCGAGCTCGGCCCGGCTCCTGTCGGAATAGTCTTCCACCTGGAGGCGGTGATCGGCCTCCAGGATCTCCACCCCTTCCGGTGCCAGCGCGTCCGCGAGGACGAGTCTGGGTTTGTCGCTCATATCACGTCTCTCTGTGTCAGCAGCTCGTCGATCACCTCGTCCAGCACCGAGAGAATCGCCTCGAGCTCGGCGAGTGTGTGGTCGCCCATGTGCCCGATCCGAATCGTCGAGGGCTTCAGCTTTCCGTAACCGGCGGCCAGCGTGTAGCCTCTCTCGACTGCGGCGCCCACGATACCCGGACCCGACAGGCCGGCAGGCAGCGATATCGATGTGACAGTCGGCGAGCGATACCCCTCCGGAGCGAGGACAGAGAAGGGCTTCCCTGTTCTGTCCGCCAGGTCCGCGACCCAATCCCATGTGCGCTCCGCCATCCGCGAGTGCCGATCCCACCGATTCTCGAGCCCCTCCTCTCGAATCCGCTCGAGCTGCACCTCCAGCGCGTAGAACAGGCTCACGGCTGGCGTGTTCGTCGTCTGGAAACCTCCCGCCCGGCGCTCGAATTCCAGCAGGTCAAAGTAGTAGCTCCGCGCCGGAATCTGACCCGCACGCTCCAGCGCCCGCTCGGAGGCCACCGCCAGGGCGAGCCCCGGCGGCAGTGCGAGGGCCTTCTGCGAGCCCGTGAGCAGGAAGTCGAGGTCCCAGTCGTCGAACTCGACGCGGACCCCTCCGACGGAAGTCACTCCGTCGACCGCGATCAATACATCTTCGTGATCCCTGACCACGGCAGCCAACTCGGCCACCGGATTCAGGACACCAGTGGACGTTTCGGAGTGAACGACCGTCACGAGGTCGTACTTACCGGGCTCGGCCATCAGTGCCTCGCCCAGCATCTCGGGCGTGTGCGGCGTTCCCCACTCTGCCGCGAGAACGTCCGCCGGCCGGCCACACATGTCGGCAATCTTGTGGAATCGGGCTCCGAAAGCCCCTCCCACCAAGCACAGCATCCGGCGCCGCGACAGATTCGTGATCGCGGCCTCCATGAAGCCGGTCGCCGACGAAGTCGACACGTACACGGGCCGGTCGGTCCGGAACAGCGCCCGCAGCGCCACGTCCATGCCGGAGAGCAGCTCTTCCATGTCCTTGCCGCGGTGGCCGATGATCGGGCGCACCATGGCTTCGAGGATTTCCGGACGGACCTCCGTCGGACCGGGAAGAAAGAAGCGGCCATAGTCGATGGGGGCAGTCATTCCGTCATTCCGTGTTTCCGATCGTGACATTCAGTGCCGACGGACGACGATGGACGGGGCCAAGATCCTGCCCATGAGGCCGCCCGGCAAGCGGCAGCGGCCGATCAGCAATGCGAAGGTTGACGAGGCCTGCTGGCCGCCCGAAGTTGACGCTCCGACCGGAGCCGAGCACACGGAAATTCGGTCGAGATCGTACCGGAGTCCATTCACCAGCGAGCCGAGTTCGATGCGTTACCTCGTCATGACCCACGTTTCGCCGGAGGATGTGATCCGGCGAGCCAAGGAATACTTCACCACCCACACACTTCTGCAGGTAGCCGATGACTCAGCAGATGCCGTCCGGTTCGAAGGTGACATCGGCGTGGCATTGATTCGGGTCGACCGCGAACACGGCCATACCAACGTCCACGCCGAGACGGACCGGGTCGTAGGGCTCGACGTCACAGACATCACCAGGCGGTTTCTCTACACGCTGGAGCACGTATGAACGAGCCTGCCTCCGGAGCCGCCGCGAGCGTTGCGGGTTCCGACGAAACGGTCACCGTCCGGCTCGTGATGCCGGATCGCTGGCTGGAGCACGTCGTGGAGATCCCCGCGGCGACGACCGTGGAAGCCGCCAAGCAGCAAGGCCTGAAGGCGATGTTGTTGAGAGACACGGATGACCCGGCGGACTACTACGTGGAATACGCCGAGAAGAGAGTCTCCGACGAGACGGCGAGCCTGAAGGGGATCGGGTTCCGCTCGCGGGAGATCCTGTCCATCCGGGCGTACGACCTGGGGCACCACAAGGCGTTCGAGGGCTGACGGGCTGCTGAAAGACCCTGACAGGTTGCTGATAAACTGTGCGAAGGGTCGGAACGGCGTCCGCTCCCTGGATCGGGTCAGCCGCGCGGGTACCGCTCGAAGTACGATCTCGTCTCGCGCAGAACCAGTCCCGACAGCAGCAGCAGCCCGATAAGATTCGGAAACGCCATCAGGCCGTTCATCACGTCGGAGATGGCCCACACCACATCCAGCTCCACGACGGCCGCGACCGCCGTGACGACAACGAACAACAGCCGGTACGGAACGATCGCCTTCGCACCGACCAGATACTGCACGTTCCGCTCTCCGTAATAGGACCACCCGAGGATCGTGCTGAAGGCGAAGAAGCTCAGGCACACCGCAACGATCCGTTCGCCCCACTCCCCGGGCAGACCAGTCGAGAACGCCTGCTGCGTCAGCGAGGCGCCGGCGAGCCCGGTCTCCCACGCACCGGTCGACAGGATCACGATGCCGGTGAACGTGCACACGACGAGCGTGTCGATGAATGTCTGGGTCATCGAGATGAGAGCCTGACGGACGGGCTCCCTCGTCTGAGCGGCAGCAGCGGCAATCGCCCCCGTTCCCAATCCCGACTCGTTGGAGAACACTCCGCGGGAGATGCCATTTCGCATGGCCTGGCTGATCGTGTAGCCTACGGCTCCGCCGGCGGCCGCCCGGCCGCTGAACGCGTGCTCGAATACGAGTCGGAAAGCATCCGGAACCCGGTCGAGGTTGAGCAGCAGGACCACCGTGGCAGCGCCCATGTACGTCAAGATCATGAAAGGAACGAAAACGCCGGCGAACCTGCCGATCGACTTCACTCCGCCCAGGATCACCGTGGATACGAGGAAGGCCGTCGCCAATCCGATCGTGAGCCGGGAAAGACCGGTGACGTTGCTCACAGCTTCCGCCACCGAATTGGACTGCACTCCGTTTCCGATCCCGAACGCGGCGACGGCCGCGAACAGGGCGAAGGCCGTCGCGAGCACACGACCGAAGTTTCCCCACCGAATCCCGTTCTCCAGGTAATACATCGGGCCGCCGGACTTCTCGCCCCTGGCGTCCGTCTCCCGGAATCGAACACCGAGCACCGCCTCGGAGTACTTCGTCGCCATGCCCACGAGGCCAGTGATCCACATCCAGAACAGCGCCCCGGGGCCGCCGGCGGAGATGGCGGTGGCGACGCCGACGATATTGCCGGTGCCCACCGTCGCCGCAAGCGCTGTCATGAGGGCCTGGAAGTGCGAAATGTCGCCGTCTCCGCCCTCTTCCTTCCGCTTGAAGAACGCGAGATACAGAGCGTGCCAGAGCTTCCGGAATTGCAGGCCCCGGAGCAGCAGGGTTAGATATACGCCGGTTCCCACGAGCAGAACGATGAGCGGTACGCCCCACACCGCGTCTCTTACTGCGGCCACTCGGTCGACGAGTGTACCATCAGTGGTCTGCGACAGGAGGACCGGCAGGGCTGCTAACCTGATCATGTCGTTCCGATCGGGGGTGGGACTGGACGCGAGAGCGCGGGGTAGACTAGGGACCGATCGATGGCCCCGTCAACTACGATCCGGGTGTCGAGACAGCACTATCAGATCGCTGAAGAAACGTGGGCGGTCGTCCGCATGGCTGATTACCATAGAGCGAGCGAGAACCTGACATGTCGAACGAGTGCAATCTGAGCGAGATCGCGAGCCGAATGGGATACCGTGTGGTCCCTGAGGTCCTCGCGGCGGCAGACGTCCCGATCCAGCGTGGACACCACGTGGCCCTGGCCGCTGGCCGTGGCTCGGGGGAGGAATCGGTGTACGCTCTCGCGGCCGGGAGTGACTGTGACCCTCTCGGTGGCCTGCAGGCGATCGTTCTCGTCCCGACCCGCGACCGCGCGGCTGAAGTGGCGTTGGCCATACAGCGTGCCGTGGGGCCCCTCGGGCTTCGGGCCGGCTCTGCGCAACTTCGTCCGGACGGGAGCCTGGACGTGGGCGCAACGGACGTTCAGTGCCTGGTGGCCCGGCCCTCTCTCCTGCTTCCGGAGGTCCGCCTCGGACGACTCGGCCTCGGCGAGCTGAAGCTGCTGGTGCTGGACGGTGTCGCAGACCTGGAAGACCTGGACGAGTGGACGTCGGCCGAACCGCTGCTCGACACTCTGCCGGCCGAGGCACGGCGGGTCGCCGTAAGCTGGCGGGTGGACGATCAGTTCAAGGAGCTCTTGCAGCGCCAGCTCCCGAGGGGACGCCGGTGGCCCGATCAGGCGTTCCGGGACGACGACGCACCTGTCGCCCTGGAAACGCAGACCGGTCCCACGCGCCTGCTGACGGGTCTTGGCGCAACCGAGGAAGAGTCCCTGGATCTGATGATCAAGGCGGTGTCACGGGCGCCGCGCGCCGCCCGGGTGCAGGCCCGGTGCAGGGCGGAGTCGTCCATCCCACAGGTCAGGGCAGCCCTGGAGAGTGCGGGCTTCGCATCGACCGAGGCGGAGGAGGGTTGGGATGTGACGGCCGCTCGGGAGCCGGGACAGGCCGGGCAAGAACGAGATCCGGAGACCGGGGACACGGTTCGGGTCTGGTTCGGCCTGCCGTTGTCGGCCGCGGCGCTCGCCACGGATGCCGACGGCCGCGCCATCGCGCTAGTGGCCTTGGCGCACCGGGCTCAGCTCGAGCTCCTGGCAGCACGGACGGGCACGAAGCTGGAGTTCCTCCCGGGTTCTCTGCCGACGACCGAATTGGATCCTCTCGGCCGCTATCGCGCCCTGGTGCGCGCGAGGATCGAAAGGGGAGGAACCGACGCGGAGCTTCTGGTCCTCGAGCCTCTGGTCAGGGAGTTCGGGACGGCCCGTGTCGCCGCCGCCATGTCCGATCTGTTTCGCCGCACGGGTGGAGGCGACTCAGTCATCCGGCCATGGGCCGACGTGGAAGCGGCCTCGCGCGGAGTGGACCGTGGTCGGGCGGGCACAGCGGATCGTGCCACAACGAGGGCCTCGAAGGAAAAGCCGGGCGCGGACGGCACTCACCGGGGAGCGCGCGGAGCCTGGACCCGGGTGTTCATCGGGGCCGGCAACCGTGACTCTGTGCGCGTGGGCGACCTCGTCGGAGCGATCACGGGAGAGACCGGGATCGCCGGAGGCCAGATCGGCAAGATCGAGATCCGGGGGAGCTTCTCGCTCGTGGAAATCGACTCGCAGGTGGTGGATCAGGTCGTCGACAGGCTGAACGGGACGGCGATCAAGGGGCGCCAGGTCACTGTGAAGCAAGACCGCGGCCGCTGACAGTCGAGGCCGCGCCGCTCTCAGCCCAGCGTCTCTCGCAGCGGCTTTCCCGGGCGGAAGCTGATCGACGTTCCGGCGGGAATGCGAATCGGCTCGCCCGTCCGGGGGTCCCGGCCGATCCTGGCCTCACGCCGCCTGGGCACGAAGGTCCCGAATCCCGTAATCCGCACGGTGCGACGGCGGCGCAGAGCCCGTGCGATCACTCCCTTCCGGGGATCGAACAGCCCCTCCACGGCGAGCGCGGCATCCGCCCTCGACATTCCCGCGCTGCGCGCCAGGGCCTCGGTCAATTCGGTTCGGTTCATGCCCATGCCTCTCCGGCTCGAGTGCGTTGCGCGGTGACACGTGGAAACGTCCGCGGAGGCGCCCACACCGGCAAGGCCACGTGGAGCGCCGCGCCCGGAATCAAACCGTACTGACGGGGCGACTGGTGCAGCCGTATATTGCGACCATGGCTTCTGAACACCCGCCCGAAGATCCCGGATGAGCAGGTTCAAACGGCGTTTCGCCTGGATGATCGGCGGCGCGTTCGCGCTTCT
Source organism: Gemmatimonadota bacterium (assembly GCA_030601615.1). GTDB lineage: Bacteria > Gemmatimonadota > Gemmatimonadetes > Palauibacterales > Palauibacteraceae > Benthicola. Next base: position 5,241 of record JAUVTH010000020.1, on the reverse strand, counting down.
GCTGATCGGCACGGTGGGGTTCCTCCAGACCCCCGAATACAATCTGTCCGATTCCATCTACATGACCGTCATCACGGTGACGGGCGTGGGATACGAGGAAGTACACGAGCTTCAGACGGGAGGCAGGATACTCGCCGGCTTCCTCCTGATGGGCGGCATCACGCTGATGGGCGTGTGGTTCGCATTCCTCACGTCCGCCCTGGTCGAGATGGACCTCGCTCACGTTTTCCTGACTCGGCGCACTATGAAGAAAATCGAGAATATCAAGAACCACTACATCGTCTGCGGCGCGGGCCTCACCGGCCAGCAGGTCGTCCGGGAGCTGGAAGACGCCGGGAAACAGTACGTCGTCATCGAGAAGGAGGCGGACCGTGGCCAGGCGCTGCGCGAGGAATTTCCCGAAGCTCTCGTCGTGGAGGCCGATGCGACGGGCGACGAGGCACTGGTCGAAGCGCGGATCGGCACGGCGGTCGGGCTGGTGGCCTGTCTGAGCGCCGACACCGACAACCTGTTCGTGTGCCTCAGCGCCCGCGACCTGCAGCCAGGCCTGACAATCGTGGCCCGTGCCTACAACGAGCAGACTCTGCAGAAGCTATACGTGGCCGGCGCCGACCACGTGGTGAGCCCCAACCTCACGGGGGGCATGCGCATGGCGGCCATGCTGCTCCAGCCGCAGGTCGTCAGCTTCCTGGACGTGGCGACTCGTGGCGAGGGTCTGGATCTGCGCCTGGAGGAGGTACACGTGCCGGGAGGCTCCCCGCTGGAGGGTCAGTCTCTCGCGGAGGCCCGGATTCCTCAGAAGACGGGTTTGATCGTGATCGCTGCACGGCACGTCGATGCACCCGGGCGCGACGACCCCTGGGTGTACAATCCGGGACCGGAACACCGGATCCTGGCCGGCGACGTCCTCATCGTGATGGGAAGGGCGGATCAACTGGACCTGCTGACCCGAACCGTTCAGGCCTGACCGGACCAGAAGCCTGTCCGAGTACCCGGCGATGTGTGCCCCGGCGGACGCGCATCACCCGTTTCGGTTCCCGTCCTCCTTCATCTGGCGCTTGAGCTCCTCGAGCTGGCGCTCCGCTCGCTCCTCCCTCGACATGGAGGGCCTCGCGGCATCCCCGAGATCTCGATCGAAATCGTCCACGCCGTACGTCGGATCGAGCTCGCGCTCAACATCCCTTTCCGCCGCACCCAGATCGTCCCCCCGCTCGATCTCGTCCGCGAGACGGTCGAACTCGTCAACGCTCGAGTGGCCACCGCCTCGCATTCGTGCGGTGGCGCCCGCGCGCCGTGTGCGAATCTCGAGGACCTCGCGATTTGACCGGGCCTCCTTCAGTTGCTCGGTCATATCGGAGACGGCCTGGCGCTGCATCTCGAGCTCCGCCTCCGCCGCTTCGATCTTCTGGACCCACACGTCCACAGCGACCCGGTGCTTAGCCTCGAAGCGGAGCGCGACTTCGACCGTCTCGTCGTCCGCGATCGTCTGCGCCTGGACCGCCCGGCGATGGCAGTCGTCAGCTTTCTTCACCTCGCGATCGTGTGCGAGGTGCAGCTTCTCGACCTGACTCTCCAGAACGGGAATGCGCGCCTTCGTGTCGATCAGCTCCTCGCGCATCCCGTCCAGCAGTCTGTCGACGTCCTCCCGGGTGTTGTCCCCCGAGCGGCCTTCCAGGGCGCTGAGCGCTGCATCGATGGCGTCCTTGAACTTCTTGAACATGGCATGAGTGTAACGCCAACCTTGTCCGTGTGGAACCCGTCCGGGTACCATTTAGGAAGGCTGCTGAAGTTCTCAAACAACGTTTCAGGTTACTGCTTTCGAGGGCAGAACCCGGCACAGATCCCGGGACGGTACCGGGCGGCCGTGGCGGCGCAGGGTGGCGTGGGGCGGTGAATTCCGAGGCGAAGGCGATCATGGATGACGGGCAGACGAGCGCAGTCGACACGGCGGCGCACCAGCAACACGTAGAGGTATACCCGATCGAGGGGATGCACTGTGGTGCCTGCAGCTCCGCAGTCGAACGGGCCCTCAACAGCATCGACGGGGTCGAGGCCGCCGTCAGCCTCCCGGCGGAGGCGGCGACGGTGCGGTTCTCAGAGGACGCTATCGCATTCGAGGCGCTCGAACGCGCAGTCGCCGACGCTGGATTCACACTCGTGGCGCCGCGATCCATGGAGGACCGGGCGGAGCGAGAACGAGAGCGCCTCCGGCGCGACGAAGAGAGGGTCGCACTGGCCCGTCGGCGGATGATCGTCGCGTGGGCGCTCACCGTCCCGATCATGGTGTGGATGGTCCCGGAGATGTTCTTCGGTACGCCGTGGCCGAGCGCCGCCGTATTCCACGTCGGCCTCGTTGTTCTCGCGCTTCCCGTGCTCCTCGGTCCCGGACACGAGACGATGGTCAGCGGATTCCGAGCCCTGGCCCACCGCCGCCCGAACATGGACAGCCTGATCGCGCTGGGCGCCGGCGCGGCCGTGCTCACCGGCATCTCGAGCCTGCTGCACCAATTCGGAGTGGGGCCCATGATCATGAACTACGCCGGGGTCGGCGCGATGATCATGGCCATTCACCTGACCGGTCGGTACGTGGAAACCCGGGCTCGTGGCCGTACGTCGGCCGCCATCCAGAAGCTCCTCTCGCTGGAGGCCCGCACCGCCCGTGTGCTTCGCGACGGGGAGGAAGTAGAGGTCCCGATCGCGAGCGTCGCAGTCGGCGACGTGATGGTCGTCCGTCCTGGAGAGAAGATCCCCACGGACGGAATCGTGGTGTCCGGTCGGAGTGCAGTGGACGAATCACTGGCCACGGGGGAGTCGATGCCCGTGGACAAGGTCGAAGGCGACCCGGTGATCGGATCGACGATCAACCGGCAGGGCCTCCTGCAGGTGCGGGCGACGGGCATCGGCGAGAACACGTTCCTGGCAAGTGTCGTCCGGATGGTCGAACAGGCCCAGGGAAGCAAGGTGCCGATCCAGGAGTTGGCCGATCGGATCACCGCCGTGTTCGTTCCCGTGGTCCTGGCGATTGCCCTCGGCACGTTGATCGGGTGGCTCGTGCTCCCCGACCTGTTCCACTCCATCGTGGATCGCGCGGCGACGATCCTCCCGTGGGTACAACCGGATCTCGGACCGGTATCGCTGGCCCTGTTCGCGGCGCTCGCCGTGCTCGTGATCGCGTGCCCTTGCGCCCTGGGCCTGGCGACTCCTACCGCGCTCATGGTCGGGACTGGACTCGGCGCCGAGAACGGCGTCCTGATCCGCGACGGGGCCGCGATCCAGACCCTCGACGGAGCCGATGTCATCGTGTTCGACAAGACGGGCACGGTGACCCGCGGCGAGCCGTCGGTGACGGAGATCGTCCCCGCGCCGGGCGAGACCGAGGAGAATGTCCTCCGGACTGCGGCCTCACTCGAGCACGCGTCGGAGCACCCGCTCGGTCAGGCCGTTACGGCGGAAGCGAAGGTCCGGCATCTCGACCTGCAGCCGGTCTCCGACTTCCGGTCGCTCACCGGCCTCGGGGTCGAGGGAACGGTGGAGGGCCGGGCAATCCTCGTCGGCAGCGGCCGCCTGATGCACGAGATGAGCGTGGACGTGAGCGTCCTCGAGTCGTCAGCTGACGAGCTCGAAGCGAGGGGCCGCACCGCCATGTTCGTGGCCTCGGAAGGACAACCCCTGGGCCTCGTCGCGGTGGCGGACCGGATCAAGGACGACAGCCGGCGGGCGATACAGGATCTGTCGAGGCTGGGGCTGCGCACGATCATGCTGACCGGTGACAACGAGCGCACCGCGCGCGCCGTCGCCGACGAAGTGGGCATCGATGAAGTGAAGGCCGGGCTGCTGCCGGACGGCAAGGTCGAGGCGATCCGCAAGCTGCAGGCCGCCGGCCTGGTCACGGCGATGGTGGGAGACGGAATCAACGACGCCCCGTCACTCAAACAGGCTGACGTGGGAATAGCTATCGGAACGGGCACCGACATCGCGATCGAGTCCGCCGACATGACGCTCGTCCACGGCAGCCTGACGTCGGTCGTGCGGGCCGTGTTGTTGTCCCGGGCAACGTTCCGGAAGATCCGGCAGAACCTGTTCTGGGCCTACTTCTACAACACGATCGCGATCCCGGTGGCGATCCTCGGTCTGTTGCATCCGATCCTGGCCGAGGCCGCCATGGCGATGAGCTCGATCACGGTGGTCACGAACGCGAACCGCCTGCGCGGCGCCCGTCTCGACCTCCATTAGCAGGCTGCTGCAGAACGGCCGGGCTCAATCGCGGCCCGTCGTCTCCCGAGCCCGCACGGCTTCGGCTTCCAGCATCCTGTCATGCATCTCATATTCCGGCTTTCCGGACGTCAGACCCGTCGGAAGGGCGTCCAGGAATCGGTTGTACGCATCAACGCGCGCCGCTTCGTCACCTCGCCCTTCGGCGACCCGGGCCTTGATAGCGAGGGCCAGCAGGTGCTCCCTCTCGAGCGACAGGATCAGGTCTGCCTCGCGGTCGGCCGCGTCCAGGTCGTCCAACACCAGGTGCAGCAGCGCGACGTGGAAGTGAGCGTCAGCGTCGATATCCTCAGGCGGGGCCATCCCGTAGGCCTGGATCGCCATCGGCGCGAACTGCTGCGCCTCTGCCACGTCGCCGGCCTCGTCCTCCCGCATCACCCGGTCGAACAGACGGTCGGCCGCCTGGCGCGCGCTCATGGAACCGAGATCCACCGCTCCGGGACCCGGCACGGCCGCAGCCGGTGTCCCGTCCGGATTCACACGCTCTGCTTCCGGCAAGGCGCCGGTCAACGGCATGTCGCCGACCCGCGTGGCCGTCTGTCCCTGGATGAATATCGTCAGCGCGATCGCGAATGCGACAAGCGCCAGCGCAGAGAGCACCCATGGCAGATACGCCGCGGCCCCCTTCGCCGGCCGGTGCCCGGTAGGCTCACCGCACTCGGCGCAGAACATGGCCCTCGGTTCGAGCCCCGAGCCGCACCTGGAGCATTTGCCGGTCCCGGCCTTCGCCCGGACTTCCGTCCCGCATTTCGAGCCGCACTTGCCGTTCTCCTCGCTACCGCACTTCGGACACCGCCTCTCGACTCCTCTCCATGACTCGCCCGCCTTGGTGAGGCGAGACGCACGGAATTTTCAAGCACCGAACTTACCGAGCCGGCCGGCCCGAGCCGCGGCGAGCGGCATGAGCTCGCAGCCGCGGATCCGTCCCAGCGAGCCACGGGCACATTCGGTCTCACCGAAACCCGCCAT
>JAUVTH010000043.1 GCA_030601615.1 Gemmatimonadota bacterium | reverse complement strand
GAGGAGCGAATGAAACAGGCCATCGACGCCGCCCGCGAGGCGGGCGACACGCTCGGAGGTGAATTCGAAATCGTCGGCACGGGTCTGCCGGGTGGGTTGGGGAGTCACGTGTCGTGGGATCGGCGCCTGGACGGTCGGCTGGCCGGGGCTCTCATGTCGATCCAGGCGATGAAAGGAGTCGAGATCGGTCTCGGATTCGAAGCCGCCCGACGGCGGGGCTCCGACGTACACGATGAGATCGTCACTGACCCGGGCCAGGATCGAGCAGCGGGCTTCCGCCGCATCGGGAACCACGCCGGCGGCCTGGAAGGGGGGATGACGACGGGTGAGCCTCTCGTTGCGCGGGTGGCGATGAAACCGCTGAGCTCCCTCACCCGACCCCTCACGAGCGTCGACGTCAGGACAGGACAGCCGGCCGAGGCCGTGCGCGAGCGGAGCGACGTGTGCGCCGTGCCGGCGGCGGCCGTGGTGGGTGAGGCCATGTTCGCACTGGTTCTGGGAGATGCCATGCTCGAGAAGTTCGGGGGAGACTCCCTGGCCGAGACCCGCGCCAACCTCGAGGCCTACCTGGGGCGGGCGGGCGAGCGAGCGCGGCGCTGGGAATGACGCCCGGCGCTGGAGGCTCAGCGGGTGCTGGAGGCTCGGCAGGCGTGCCCCGACCGCTTCGCGGACCTCTCGTCCTCGTCGGATTGAGCGGCGCCGGCAAGACGGCGGTCGGAGGCCTCCTCGCCCGGCGAATCCGGTGGTCTTTCCTGGACCTGGACGCTGAGGTGGAGAGTCTCTCGGGGCGTTCGATCGTCGACATCTTTGCCGCGGACGGCGAGCAGATCTTTCGGGATCTGGAGGCCCGTGTCACGGAAACGGCCTCGATCGATCGGACGACTGTCGTATCCACGGGAGCCGGTTGGATGGCCCGACCCGAGCTACGTGAGACGTGGCCGGACGCGGTGTGTGTCTGGCTGCGGGTGGAGCCGGCCTCCGCTGTGTCCAGACTTGCGCGGGAACGCTCCGCTCGCCCTCTTCTGGCGGGCCCGGATCCGGAGGCGGAGCTGAAGAAGCTGCTGGCCTGCCGACTACCGGCGTATCGGCTGGCCGAGTATTCGGTAAGGACCGATGGGTTGGCCCCCGAGGCGGTGGTAGAAGCAATACTGGCTGAACTTCGGACGGACGGGATTCGTCCCGGCACGCGTTAGCCTTACACCCGAGAGTCAATGTCGAGCACCAAGAAAGCCAAGCACCTGGTCATCGTCGAGTCGCCCAAGAAGGCGAAGCGACTCCGCCAGTTCCTCGGTGACGATTACATCGTCGAGGCTTCGGTGGGTCACGTGGTGGATCTGCCCAAGAAGGGACTGTCCGTCGATGTGGACAACGGCTACGAGCCGGAGTTCGTAACGGTGCGAGGCAAGGGAAAGCTGCTCGCAGACTTGAAGAAGAAGGCGAAGGACGCCGAGGACATCCTGATCGCTACCGATCCGGACCGGGAGGGCGAGGCGATCGGGTACCATATCGCCTGCGCGCTCGGCTACCGAACGGACGACGGCCACCGCTTCCGGCGCGTTCGCTTCAACTCGGTCACGCGAGATGCGGTGCGTAAAGCGGTCGACCATCCCGGCGACCTCGATCTCGATCAGGTTGATGCGCAACAGGCCCGGCGGATCCTGGATCGCCTGGTCGGTTACGGCCTGTCCCCCCTGTTGTGGAAGAAGATCTCGCCGGTAGATCCGATCAGCCGCATCCCCCTCTCCGCTGGCCGTGTGCAATCCGTGGCCGTCCGTCTGGTCGTGGAAGTGGAGCGGGCGCGTCGGCGTTTTCGAAGCGGTGCGTGGTGGGACCTGGCCGCAACTTTCGCGAAAGACGGACGCGAATTCGACGCTCAGCTGATCGAAGTGGACGGGGTTCCTGTCGTAAAGGGTGCGGACTTTGATCCAGCCACGGGCAGGCCGAAGAAACCAGCCTCCGTGGTGGTATTCGGCGAGGAGGAGGTGGAAGCTCTGCGGGTGCGCCTCGAGGGTGTGGAATTCGAGGTGGCCAGCGTTGAGTCCAAGGAAGTGACGCAGAGTCCGGCCCCTCCGTTCACGACGTCCACGCTGCAGATGGAGGCCAACCGCAAACTGAACCTCCCGGTTCGCGAGACGATGCGCGTGGCTCAGCGGCTGTACGAAGCGGGGCATATTACCTACATGCGCACCGACTCTGTGCAGCTCACCGGACAGGCGATCGGAGCAGCGCGACGGAAGGTAGAGTCCCTATATGGTACGGACTACCTGAGCGAGAAGCCCAGGAACTACAAGACGAAGTCGAAAGGCGCCCAGGAGGCGCACGAAGCGATCAGGCCGGCCGGCCCGTCGATGCCGACGGCCAGGGAGCTTGGCCTGAAGTCGATCGACGCCGCTCTCTACGAGCTGATATGGAAACGAACGGTCGCTACCCAGATGGCGGAGGCGAGGCGTTTGAGGGTCTCGGCTTCCATCCTGGGTGGCGGTGTGGAGTTCAGGGCTCGCGGCAACACGCTGGCTTTTCCGGGGTTCCTCAGGGCCTACGTAGAGGGGAGTGACGACCCGGAGGCTGTCCTGGCCGATCGGGAAGTTCTACTGCCGGCCCTCGCCTCAGGCGACTCTGTCGAGGCGCGCGAGATCCGGCCGGACTCACACGAGACCCGCCCGCCCGCTCGATACACGGACGCTTCGCTCGTCAAAGCACTCGAGGCGGAGGGAATCGGCCGACCATCGACCTATGCGACCATCGTGGACACGATCCGACTTCGCGGTTACGTGGAAGACCGAGGAAAGCAGCTCGTCCCCACTTTCATCGCGTTTGCCGTTACCTCGCTTCTCGAAGATCACTTCGAAGACCTGGTAGACCCGGGCTTCACATCAGAGATGGAGAACGGACTCGACAGGATTGCCGAGGGGGAGGTGGACTGGAGGGAGTTCCTCGACGAGTTCTATCGGGGGGAAAACGGCTTCGAAGGCCGTCTCGCCAGTCGAGAGACGGAGATCGATCCGCGCACGGCGTCCACGCTCCAGGACTTCGCTGACCTTGGGGGGGAGCTTCGAATCGGCCGCTTCGGACCGTTTCTCGAGACACGCGAGGACGGTGATCCCATTCGGGTCTCGATTCCAGAAGACATCGCTCCGGCGGATCTCACGGCGGAGAAGGCGGCTGAGCTCCTCGCGGACCGGGAGAAGGCGGACAGCCCGATCGGAGCGGACCCGGAAACGGGATTGTCCGTGTACGTGAAAACCGGCCGGTTCGGGCCATTTGTGCAGCTTGGTGAGCAGACAGAAGATGGAGAGAAGCCCAAGCGGGCCTCACTCTCGAAAGGCATGAGCACGGACGACGTGACCCTCGAAATCGCCCTGCGCCTGCTGTCTCTACCGCGTGACCTCGGAGTCCACCCGGAGAGCGGGGAGCCGGTGCGGGCCGGGATCGGTCGCTATGGACCGTATGTCGTGCACGACGGCGAGTTCCGCTCTCTCGACAAGACCGACGATGTCCATGGCGTAGACCTGGAACGGGCGCTCGCGCTTCTGGCCCAGCCGAAGGGCGGTAGACGGCGCTCACAGCAGAAACCGCTTCGTGACCTGGGCGCGCACCCGAATGACGGCGAGCCCGTGCTGCTCCTCGATGGCCGCTACGGACCTTACGTGAAACACGGGAAACTGAACGCTTCGCTGCCGAAGGGCATGTCGCCTGACGACATCACGATGGATCAGGCCCGCGAGTTACTGACCGCGCGCGCCGCCCGGGGACCACGCAAGCAGCGCGGCCGGCGCAAGAAGTAGAAAAGGCGGCTGGCAAGGGATGGACAAACGACGGGTCACCGTAGTGGGGGGCGGCCTCGCCGGATCCGAAGCGGCGTGGCAACTCGCTCGCCTCGGCTACGACGTCGATCTGTACGAAATGCGCCCTGCGCAGCCAACGCCGGCACACCAGACGGACCGTCTCGCCGAGATCGTGTGCACCAACTCCTTCAAGTCGGAGAATCTCGACACGCCACACGGCCTTTTGAAGGCCGAGATGCGGACCCTCGGGTGCTTCCTGCTGGAGGTGGCCGACGAGTACCGGGTTCCGGCCGGAAGCGCGCTGGCGGTCGATCGTCACCTGTTCGCCTCCGCGGTCACAGAGCACCTGGAGGCCGAACCTCGAATCCGCATCGTGCGTGAGGAGCTCACCGAGCTGCCCCGGGCCCCGGCGATCGTCGCAACCGGGCCGTTGACGTCCGACGCCCTGTCCGAGTCGATCCGGGCCCGCCTGGGAGTGGACGGCCTGTCATTCTTCGATGCGATCGCTCCGATCTTCTCTCGCGATTCGATCGACGAGAACGTAGCGTGGCTCGCGTCTCGCTACGGAAAGGGGGAAGCCGCGTATCTCAACTGTCCTCTGGACGAGGCGACGTACGAGGCGTTCATCGATGCACTCCTCTCGGCGGACGTGCACGAGGGCCATGACTGGGAGAACGTGCCGTATTTCGAGGGCTGCCTGCCCATCGAAGTGATGGCCCGGCGGGGGCGTGACACGCTGAGATTCGGACCCATGCGGCCCGTGGGGCTGGAGGATCCGACGACTGGCCGGCGCGCCCACGCGGTGGTGCAACTGCGGGCGGAGGATCGGCAGGGCCGCATGTGGAACCTCGTGGGCTTCCAGACACGGATCCGCCGAGGCGAGCAGGAACAGGTGTTTCGCATGATTCCCGGCCTCGAGGAGGCGGAGTTCCTGCGGTACGGGTCGATCCACCGCAACGCCTATCTCTGTTTCCCCCGGGCCCTCGAGTCGCACGGCGGCGTGTCCGGTGAGTCCGGTCTCCTGTTCGCGGGACAGATCACGGGGGTCGAGGGGTACACGGAGTCGATCGCGAGTGGTCTCCTGGCGGCACACAACGTCGACAGAATCCAGCGTGGCCAGGACCCCATCGTGCCCCCCACGACGACCATGCTGGGCGGATTGTACCGACACCTCAGGGAGGCGGATCCGGACCACTTCCAGCCGATGAACGCCAACTTCGGACTCGTAGACGCCCTCGAGGTCCGGGTGCGTGGCGGACGCAAGCGACGGCGGGCAGCCTATTCGGAGCGGGCCATGGCGGACATCAGGGCATGGGCGGCTGAGCTGGGACTCGGGAGCCAGGACGGAGTCCAGGTGGTGCCATGACCTCCGACCGGGATTTGACCGTTATCGGGTTTCTCGCCTACGTGCGAAAGGAGCGGAGGCTCTCCGCTCACACCGAGGCGGCGTACCGGCGCGACCTGCAGGATTTCTGTGCTTTCCTCGTCGGCCACATGGAGTCAGCCGACTGGGACTGGAGCGATGTCGATCGCCTCGACATGCGTTCCTGGCTGGGAGAGCTGGAAGGCCGAGGCTTGAAGCGCTCTACGGTGGCCCGAAAGCTTTCTGCGGTGCGCGCGTTCTACCGATTCCTCCACCGCACCGACGTGGTGTCGCATAACCCCGCGCGGCTCATCCGCACGCCCCGGAAACGTCAGGAGCTTCCGGGGTACCTGACGCGGGGCCAGGCCGAGGTCCTGTTCGAGTTGCTCGAGAGCTACGCGACGGGAGACCGGCCGCTCGCCGTTCGCGATCGGGCGATGATCGAGGTCATCTACTCCTGTGGTTTGCGTCTGGCCGAAATCCAGGGCCTCGACGATGCAGACCTCGACCTGGATCGCGGACTGGTGAAGGTTCTCGGAAAGGGGAGCAAGGAGCGCATCGTACCGGTTGGAGAAAGGGCCCGTGAGGCGGTTTCCGCTTACCTTGCGAAGCGGCACGAGGTGTCGAGCCGGGAGCTGGCTTCAGGGGAGGGACGACCACTGTTCGTGTCCCGCCGGGGCACGCGCATCTCCCGGCGACAGATTCAGCGCAGCGTGGGCGCGTGGCTGGCTTGGGCCGCGGATGGCGAGGGACTCAGCGTGCACGCCTTGAGGCACACGTTCGCCACGCACATGCTGGACGCAGGCGCCGACCTGATGGCCGTGAAGGAGTTGTTGGGTCACTCGAGTCTCTCGACGACGCGTATCTATACGCACACGTCGAGAGAACGACTCGTGAAGGCATATCGTCAGGCTCACCCGAGAGCCGACTGATCCGACCGGCGGTATCGCCGCCGGCGACCGATAAGGAGATTTCCGTGAGCTCGGTTCGAGCGACGACCATTCTGTGCGTGCGCCACGGCGGCGGCGTGGCAATCGGTGGCGACGGCCAAGTGACCATGCAGGACACGGTCGTGAAGGCCGGCGCGACCAAAGTGCGCCGCATGAAGGGCGGTTCGATCCTTGCCGGGTTCGCCGGCGGGGTCGCGGACGCCCTCACCCTGTTCGAGAAGTTCGAGTCGCAACTCGAGCGGCACCCCGCCAACCTCATGCGGGCCGCGGTCGAGCTGGCGAAGGACTGGCGCAGCGACCGGTATCTTCGTCGCCTCGAGGCCCTCATAATCGTGGCCGACAGCGAGTACAGCCTGCTGGTGTCCGGAACCGGCGAGGTGATAGAGCCGGACGACGGGATTCTCGCGATCGGATCGGGAGGCGCGTATGCGCTCGCCGCCGCGCGCGCCTTGACGTCACACTCCGATCTGCCGGTAGCCACCGTGGTGCGGGAAGCGCTGGGGATCGCGGCCGAAATCTGCGTCTACACGAACTCGAACATCACCGTGCTGGAGCTCGGAGGATGACCGTGCAGGCGACGGAGGGAGATTCATTGGACTTCGCTTCGCTCACCCCGCGCAAGGTAGTGGAAGAGCTGGACAAGTACATCGTTGGGCAGGACGAGGCTAAGAAAGCCGTGGCCATCGCGCTGCGAAACCGGTGGAGGCGGCAGAACGTCGACCCGGACCTCCGGGACGAAATCCTCCCCAACAATATCATCATGATCGGGCCGACCGGTGTCGGGAAGACCGAGATCGCCCGGCGGCTTTCCCGGCTGGCGGGAGCGCCCTTCATCAAAGTGGAGGCCTCGAAGTTCACCGAGATCGGGTACGTGGGGCGCGATGTAGAGTCCATGGTGCGGGACCTGGTGGATATCTCGGTCAACATGGTCCGGGGGGAGAGGGAGGATGAATGTCGGGAAGTCGCGGCCGACCGTGTCGAAGAGCGGCTGCTCGACCTTCTGCTTCCACCCCTCGCTGAAGACAGCAGGGCCGGGGCGTCTGAGAGCGGGACCGGTCCGGAGGGAGCCGATGTCCGCACGTTCGTCGTGGAGACGACGGGTGAGGCGCATCTCGATGAAGAAGAACGGGGAGTGCCATTCGATTCGCGGCGCCGACGTACGCGGGAGAAGCTCCGCGACCTTCTGCGTAGCAAAAAGCTCGATGACAGGGAAGTAGAGGTGGAGGTCTCTGAGAGCACGATCCCGACCATGGACATGGGTGCCATCGGCATGGAGGGGATGGACTTCAACCTCGGCGAGATGCTGCAGGACATGCTGCCGAAGAGAACCCGTACTCGCCGGGTGACGGTCGCGGAGGCAAGGCGGATCCTGCTTTCGGAGGAGACCGAGAAGCTGATCGACATGGACGAGGTCGTGGACGATGCGGTCGCTCGCGCCGAGACCATGGGGATCATCTTCCTCGACGAGCTGGACAAGGTCGCCGGGTCCCGGCGGGATCAGGGCCCCGACATTTCCCGCGAGGGCGTACAGCGAGACCTGCTGCCGATCGTCGAAGGGTCAACGGTGCAGACACGGTACGGAATGGTCGGCACCGAGCATATCCTCTTCATCGCGGCGGGCGCGTTTCATGTCTCGAGGCCGTCCGACCTGATTCCCGAGCTCCAGGGCCGGTTTCCGATCCGGGTTGAGCTCCATAGCCTTGGAGAGGACGAGTTCGTTCGGATTCTCCTGGAGCCGAAGAACGCCCTTCTCACGCAGTACCAGGCCCTGGTGGCCACGGAGGGAGCCGAGCTGGAGTTCACCCAAGACGCCATCCGCGAGATCGCCCGGATCGCCGCCAGTGTGAACCAGAGCCTCGAGAACATCGGGGCGCGCCGCCTTCACACCGTCCTCACGACTCTCCTCGAGGAAGTGATGTTCAGTCTGCCGGACGAGGGAGTCTCCGAGGTCTTCGTGATCGACGCGGCGACGGTCCGTGAGCGGCTGGCGCGGATCGTCGAAGACGACGACCTTCGGCGTTACATTCTGTAGCAGGGTTCTTCAGCAACCTGCTGCACCGGACTGGCACTGCCGGGCGGGGCATGACCGTCCAGGCCCCGGGATAGAAAGGATACCCGCGGTTATCATGAGTGACCTGAAACGGACGCCTCTGTACGATGCACACGTAGCCCTAGGCGCGAAGATCGTACCGTTCGCGGGATTCGAGATGCCCGTCCAATATCCGACCGGAATTACCCGTGAGCACCAGGCGGTGCGCACGGCGGCCGGCCTGTTCGACGTTTCCCACATGGGAGAGTTCCTGGTGGAGGGGCCGGGCGCGCTCGCGTTCGTGTCGCACGTCACCAGCAACGACCCGGCGCAGCTCGCCGTGGGGCAAGTACAATACAGCGTGTTCTGCCTTCCGGACGGCGGCATCGTGGATGATCTGCTGGTCTACCGGCTAGGAGAGCAGCGCTTCCGGCTCGTCGTCAACGGCGCGAACATCGCCAAGGACTGGGCTCACGTCACCCGGCTGGCAGGCGACTTCGACCTTAGGCTCACCGACGAGAGTGACGACATCGGGCTCGTGGCCCTGCAGGGACCGGCTGCGGAGGAGATCCTCCAGCCACTCGTGGACGTGGATCTCGCCTCGATCGGCTTCTACTGGTTCGAAGAGGGCCATGTCGCCGGTGTCGCCGGTGTCATCAGCCGCACGGGCTACACGGGGGAGACCGGGTTCGAACTCTATGTTCCATCGGACAGCACGCGGGCGGTGTGGGATCGTCTCCTGGAGGCCGGCGCCGACCGCGGCCTCATTCCCGTCGGCCTCGGGTCGCGTGATTCGCTCCGTCTCGAGATGGGATACGCGCTGTACGGAAACGACATCGATGAGGGAACGTCGCCGCTCGAGGCGGGCCTGTCGTGGCTCGTGAAGCTGGGCAAAGACCCGTTCGTGGGTCGCGACGCCCTGACGGCGCAGAAGGATGCGGGCCTGACCCGTCGGCTCACGGGTTTCAAGCTCACCGAGCGAGGCTTTCCACGCCCCGGCTACGAGGTGATCTACCGAGGAGAGTCCGTGGGCCCGGTCCGCAGCGGGACGCTAAGTCCATCACTCGGGTACGGAATTGGAACGGCCTACCTGCCGCTGGAAGCCCAGGTCGGCGACGAGTTGCGGATTCGCATTCGCGACCGTGACATCGCCGGCGAGGTCGTGCGACTCCCGTTCTATACCGGCGGGTCGCTGAAGCGGTGAGCGGGCACGAGTCGATGCGGGTTGCGGTCCTCACGGTTT
>JAUVTH010000294.1 GCA_030601615.1 Gemmatimonadota bacterium | reverse complement strand
TTGGATCGGACGTGACAGGGAGCCGGTGGGTGATTAGCTTCGGAGGCGGCTGGGTCTTTCCATAGCAGGATCCCGACAGGCCCTCTCCGGGCACCCGCGACCCGCGAGCGCCCGGGATCTTTCAGCGATGTGCTACAGCATATTCTTGATCCACCGGCTCGACTTCCACTCAAAGCCTTCGTAGCGCGGCAGGTACTTGTTCAGCACCGCGACGTCGTCCAGCCACACGGCGGCGCCGGCTAGCATCAGGGCGTCGAGCAACCCGTGGATGGAGGCCTTGCCCGAGATCACGAGGGCCACCTCGCCGTCCATCAGCATCGACCGGTAGTCCTGGTTGGACGAACCGACCACGTGGTAGAACACCGCCGTCTCGCGCTGCACTTCGGTCGAGTTCTCCCCCACGGATCGAACCAGGTCGAAGAAGTCCTCGCGCAGCGACCGACCGAGCTCCTGTACATCCCGGTACTCGTCGGGTGAGCGCTCCGACTGCACGTCGAGGATGCGCTGCTCTGCGTACTCGCGCACGAAGCCGGGCCATTCCGGCGCTGCGATGAGCGCCCGCAGCACGCCCGCCGAGACGATGAGGTTCATCTTCATGTGGAGCTTCGGGCGCCGGACTTCCACGTCCTCCAGGACGTAATCGACCTCGAAGTCCTTGAACAGGGTGTCCGCCCGGGCGAATTGCGGCTCCCAGTCGTCCGGTATCTGGAGCGCCTCGCGCATCCAGGGCACCTGGAGCCCCTGCGTGGCCGCCTGCAGCCGGGCCGGAATGTTCGCGACGTCGATGTCCGTATCGTACAGCCCCGTCTTCAGCATTCCACCCGCCGCATCGAGCTGCACCGCCATCTCGTGCTGGAAGATGATCAGGCGTTCGAACAGCTCGTTGGCCCGGGAAAGGGTCATGAACGACTGCCCGGGTGCGTTGCGCTGCGACGGATGGATGATCATCACCCGTGCGCCACGCATGCAGGAGCCGACCAGCATCGAGGCCCACAGCGGACTGTGCCACAGGGAGTCGGGCAGGATGAGCACGGTGCCCGGGGGCGCCAGCGTATACAGCACGGCCTTCATCACGTTGATCGGCTTCGGCAGATAGCCGGTCTCGCTGTGCAGCTCGAGGGCCCTCGCCCCGCCCTCGAAATCGTCCATCATCGCCTGCACCCTGTCCCAGTAGTCGTCGGCGAGCGGCTTCGGCTTCAGGGGCGGCGGGATCTCCTCGGGAGTGAAGCCCTGGTTCAGCAGCAGCTCCCGCGCCGCGTTCTTCATGTCGAGCGCGGCCGGCCCCTGGAGCATGACGGCCCGGTCTTCCCACGTCGGGCCCATGTAATGCTCGCCGATCCCCATGCCGCTGTACATCACCGTGCCCTTGTAGGGATCGTCCTCCGTGATGTCGTAGAACGCGATCTTGCGATGGTCGCGCATCACGTTGTCCGGCCACGAGAGCACGGGGAACGGTTCGCTGGCCCAGTAGGTCGGGTCGGCCGGATTCGTGATGCTGACGTGGACCTTGATCCGCTTGCGCAGCCAGTCCTCTCCGTACTGACTCGCCTCGGCCTGCAGGAGCCGGGAGCTGGCCACGGCCTCGCGCAGGGCAGCCTGGTTCGCCGCCAGCGTGTCCGCCATGTACTCGTAGCCCGACGGAAAGTCGAACTCGTAGCTCATCGGGTCTTCGAGATAGCTGATCCAGCGGCGCGCCTTGTTGATCTCGTAGTAGTGCTGATCCATGAAGATCATGTAGATCGGCAGTTTCCCGGTCTCGTCGTACTGCCGCACGCGCTTGGTAAGCGTCTTGATGTACAGGTTGACGTGGAACGCGCCCACCCGGTCGGGATCGCCCGTCCCGGTGATTCCCCGGATGTCGTGGATCCACAGGACGTGGTAGTCCTCGGCCCGCTCGACCGCGTTGGCGAGCTCGAACTGGAACTGGGCGTTGATGATGTACCACACGCCGTTGCCATCGTAGAACTTCCGATCCAGGGCACGTTCCAGGATGGCGTCCAGCTCGGCGTTGGAATCGTGCTGCTCCGGCAGGAGGCCGAATTGAAGCGGGAGCCACACCAGGCGCTCGTCGTGCCACACTTCCTTGTTGTAGGCCCTGACGTCCTCCACACCGTCGAGAAACTGCTGGAATACATAGCGGACGGCGGCCAGGCGATCCGACGGCACGTGCTCCGAGTGGATCGCCCAGCGGCTGAACGCGCCCGACGCGCGGGTCGCGAACTCGCGCGTGGAATCATGCTCCTTCTTGACCCCGAGCAGCCGGTTGTAGGGGAACAGGACCCGGTCGAGCAGGATCTCCCTCGCCTGGGCGGCGATGGTTTCACCCTCTTCCGTGGTGCTTCCAAACGGCAGCGCCTCGCCCGACGCGGCGATCGAGAACGCGCGTGCCAACTCGGAGTGGAACGCGCGCACCTCGGCCTCGGCCGTGTGCGCTCCGCCGAACAGGGGGTCCGCTCCGCTAAGGCGCTCGCGCATCTCCTGGACGTCCGCCGTGAAGTTGGCGACGGCCTGCTCTCGCGTGCGGCCCCGCTGGTCGATACCCGGGGTGACGAACCGGTTGATCCACCAGCCGGTCTCAGCGAGGTTGGCGAGCGCTTCCTCGAGCGCGGGGTCCGTCTCCTCGTACGGAAGCGGGTCGGGCCGCACCGGATGCATCTTGACCGCGATAGTTTGAGGCCGGGTCTTGCCTCTCCACGGCTGCGCGATCGGCAGCTTC
>JAUVTH010000040.1 GCA_030601615.1 Gemmatimonadota bacterium | reverse complement strand
GTGCACAGAGGAGACCGACAGGCCCTCAGCCTTCGCGCGGTCCACCGCCTCCTCGATCGCACCCTTCGTGCTGCCCCACCCGACGATCAGGAGGTCGCCTGACTCCGGTCCGTATACCACGGGCGGCTTCAGCGTGCTGTGAAGCACGGCCATCTTCCGGCTGCGCATCGTAGAGCTCTTCTGGTTGACCGCGGACGCGTACGCCACGCGGCTGTTCTCGTCGTGCGCGAGGCCCGTGAGCGTGTGCATGCCGCCCGGCGTTCCGGGGATGAAGCGCCGGGACAGTCCGGTCTGCTCGTCCCAATCGTAGGGCGGCTTCCCTTCCGGAATCGGCGACATGTCCGGACGCGAGCCCTGCCACGCCGGATCGAGCGTGGGCCGTGGAAACGGCTGCACTCCGGTGGCCAGGTTGGCGTCTGTCATCACGATGACGAACGTGCGGAACGTCTCGGCGATCCTGCGCGCCGTGATCATCGCATGGAAGCACTCCTCGATCGTAGCGGGCGCAATCACCACGTGCGGCGCGTCCCCCGGCTGCCCGAAAATCGCCGCGAGGAGATCGGACTGCTCGACTTTGGTCGGCAGGCCGGTGCTCGGACCACCTCGCTGGACGTCCACCACGACGAGGGGAATCTCGGTCATCACCGAAAGGCCGAGGAACTCCGTCTTGAGGGCCAGCCCCGGGCCCGACGTGATCGTGAACGCCACCTTGCCCGAATACGAGGCGCCGATCGCTACGCCCGCGGCGGCGATCTCATCCTCTGCCTGGTGCACCATCCCGCCGAACTTGTAGAACATCTCGCCCAGCTGGTGCGAGACCGAAGTGGCCGGGGTGATCGGGTACATGGCCATCAGATCCATGCCGGCGGCCACGGCGCCATACGCGATCGCCTGGTTGCCGTTCATCACGAGCGTATTCTCGGCCGACAGACCGGGCCTGACGTCGATCCGGACGTCCAGGTTGGCATCCGCCCACGAGTACCCGAGCTCCAGGAGATCGTAGTTCCGCTGCGTGACCTCCGGGGCCTTTTTCCGGAAAGCGTGCGCGATCTGGTTGCGCGTGAGATCCATGTCGCGGTCGAACATCCAGCACAGGATGCCGAGCACGAACATGTTCTTGCCCTTGCGCGGGTTGTCCACGATGGTGAGACACTCCTCCTCCATCGGGACTTCGATGATCCGGTAGTTCCGCGTGCCGAGCTTCTCCATCACGGCGGCCCACTCGGCCCGGATGTCCTCGTCGGGGTGTGTGGCCCACATGTTCTCGACGAGGATGATCGCATCGTCCTCGAGCGAGTCGAGAATGTGACGCGCGAGAAGGACCTGCTCGTTGAACGCGATGCATACGTTGGTGCGGTCGCCCCAGTTGGTCACCACGTCTTCGCCGATGCGGATCCGGTTTCCGCTCGCGCCGGCCGGGCTGCGGGGCGGTGGCTGGATCTCCGCCGGGCTGATCTCCACCGTCCACACGCCGTTGCCCATCTTCGCGCTCACGGCGCCGAAGGTCTGCCCGCACTTCTGGGCGCCCTCGCCGGAATCGGAAACCACCTCGATGGTACACTGGGGGGAACGGATCGTGTGGACCCGGCGCTTCTCCGGGCCCGTCTTCACAGCTGTATCGTCACCCACGAGAGTTCTCGTCATCGTTCGAGTTACCCCTATATCTCCTCATCGGTCGCAGCCTATGTCCGCCCGGGGGGACCGACGTCTCTCCGGAACGGAGCCGCACGAAACCATACCGGATGGTGCATCATCCATGCCCGTCGAAACCACCTGACGTGACGCGAAACGTGGCAGAAAACCGGCCCGCCAACCACTCGGCTCCTCGTGGCGGAATTCCGGCCGTGGGACATCCTGTCACAACGTCCCGGCGCGGGACATTGTGGCGCGAATCGCCTTCTGACGCCTTCCTGAAAGCTGATTCCGAGGTCGAACCGTGGATCCGTTCGGAGTGGCGGGCGAGTTCGCCCGAGCGGTGTCGTCAAACGTCGTCGTCCGCACCCGGCTCTACGACACCAATGTAGGGAAGTGCGCGGTAGTGGTCACCATAGTCGAGTCCGTACCCCACGACCCACTCGTCCGGAATGTCGAAACCGAGGTAGTCCACGTCCACCTCGACCTCCTGGCCGGGTTTTCGGACCAGGACGCAGCTCTTGAGCGACGCAGGGTGACGGGCCTGGAACGTCTCCAGCAGATAGGAAAGCGTCCGGCCTGAGTCGAGGATGTCCTCGACGATCAGCACGTGCCTTCCGGTCACGTTGATCCGGGAGTCCATGATCAATCGCACCCCGCCCGAGAAGTTGGAGCCGTTCTCGTAGCTGGACAGGGCTATGAAGTCGATCCGTCTCGGTACGGTCAGCTCGCGGGCCAGATCGGCCAGAAAGATGAACGCCCCCCGGAGGACTCCGAGGAGAAGAATCTCGTCCGCGTCGGCATAATCGTCCTCGATGCGGGCGGCAAGCTCCCGGACCCGGCGTCGAATGTCGTCCTCGGAAACGAGAACACGCGGCTGTACGATTTCCATCGTGGTTCCTGCCGGGCGAACGCTCCACCCGCCGTATCAGGGTTCTTCAGCAACCTGTCATGGGCCGACTGTTCACCGGCCTCAATGGAAAGCGTACCCCAGACCGACCGACGTGATCAGATCGTGCTGCGTCTTCGACTCGGCAAACGGCTCGGTATTGAACTGCGAGATATAATCGCGCAGGTCCAGCCGCGCGAACCATCCCGAGTTGATCTCGATCTGCGCCCCTGCAGCGAGCGCTACCGCAAACCGGGTTTCGTCTTCGACGTCGAACTCGCGATCGGCCGGATACATGACACTGACGACTCCCGGTCCCACCGCGAAGTACGGCCGGACCATCGACGCGCTGCCCTTGAGCTGTGGGCGCCACATCAGGTTCAGCGTCGCCATCCACACGTCGGTCGCCCCGAGGTCCAGAGAAATCGGAAAGCCCACTTCTTCTACGATCTGGAGAGTCAGGTTGGGGCGTGCGTAGTTCCCGTTCAGTCCAACGCCGAAGTTCCCGAACCAGTAGTCGAGCTCCAGTCCGTAGGCGATCTTGGTCGAGAACTCAGCACGCAGCGAATCGCCTGAGTCCGCCAGCTTCGCCAGCGGCGTGAAGGCTCCGAGATAGCCCGTCAGCTCGAAGCCGTCCGCGGATGTCGTATCAGCGGTCGACTGTGCGATGGCCACGCCCGGAAGTGCCAGCACGACCAGCAGGACCGGAAACGCCCGGGCGATGAACATCCCTGCCGACCACCGATTCGTCCGATTGGACATGTCAATCTCCTGGTATCCATGCGTGTCCATGCAGGTCGATGCGGACTCATCGCACCCGACCTCGCAACCTGTTCGACGAGATGTGACCCGCCGGGGTTTCATTCGCGCCGCGCGCTCTATTCGTTGCCAGCCGGCTCCATCTTCCAGAAGCCGATTCCGCCTGCCTGTCTGCCTATGTCGACCGTTCCGACGCGGGATCCGGTCTCCAGGTCGATCACGTCCACCGTGCCCGGTTCCGTTCCTACTCCCTCGATGCTGACGAAGGCATAGCGCGAGTCCGGGCTCACCGCCACACCGTGGGGGATCCGACGCGTGCTGGGCACGGCCGCCCGCTCGGAGCCCGATTCCACGTCGAACACTCCGACGGCCACATCTCCCTTGTACGTGACCACCAGGGTGGCGCCGTCCGGCGTGACCTCCAGGTTGTACGGGCCTGCACCGGTGGCGAACCGCCGCGTCACCCTCCAGTCCTCCAGATCGACCTCGATGACCTCCCGGTTCTTGTTGCACGCCACCCAGGCGCTCCGTCCGTCCGGCGATGGCTGCACCCATGTGGGGCCGCACCGGGCGGCCCCATCGCCTCCGGGCTGCGAACCGGTGACATCGACCGACTCCGTGGTTGCGGCCGGAAGACCGCGCTCGGCGCCCGGTGCCAGGTACAGGCGCCGGGAAACCTCGAGACTTCGAGTGTCGATCTCGACGAGCTGGTCGTCCATCATACACACCGAGTAATGGCGTCTACCGTCGGCCGACAACCTGGATCCGTGAGGCATGGCACAGGTCTCGATCTTGCGGATCTCAGTCATGGACTCCGTTTCCACCACGGACACCGAGCTCGGGACCGGATCGCCGTGAAGGTTGAAGTTCACGACGAACAGCAGACCGCCCTGCGAAACGGCCATCGTGGCCGGAAACAGACCGACTTCGGCCCTTCCCACGTTCTCGTCGGTGCCAGTCGCGTACTTGTGGATCTGGCCGTGCGGCCATCCGTGCGCGATCGATACGTACCAGTTCGACCCGTCCGGCCCGATGGCGATTCCGTGCGGGCCATCGATGTCGGTTGGATTCAGACCCGCCTCGATGACCTTCGCTACCTCCGTGCCCTCCGGTCCGAAACGGACCAGAGCCACCTGGTCCTGCGATTCCGCCGCGACGTACACGTAGTAGACCGACTGCGGCGGCGCCTGAGCGTCCAGCCGCCCGGCCGTCAGGGCCGTCGCCAGAAAGGTCGCCAGCAAGACTGCTTTCCATCCGGGTCGCGTCATCGATGCTCCACGTCGATCATTGCCGACCGGCGATGTACGCGGACGGCGTGCTTTCCACACAAGAACACATTGCGTCCCCGACCTGTTAGGATCGCGAACAGTCTAGGTCTGCGAGGGGACGTCCCGCCACCGCGTAACGAAAGTGCAGGTCGGAGTGTATAATAGTAACGGAGTCGCGGAGGGGATGAGGTCGCGGGCCGGTTTTCGAACTCGGCTCGAGGAAAGTCCGGGCTCCACAGGGCACGATGCCGGGTAACGCCCGGGCGTCGTAAGGCGACGGAAAGTGTCACAGAGAACAGACCGCCGATGGCGGACGGTTTCGACCGGCCGTACAGGCAAGGGTGAAACGGTGGGGTAAGAGCCCACCGCGCGAGCCGGCAACGGCCGCGGCACGACAAACCCCATCGGGAGCAAGGCCAAGCAGGAGCGAGCGGCGGCCCGCCGCGATTGAGCTCCGGGTAGGCCGCAGGAGGCGTCGGGTAACCGGCGTCCCAGAGAGATGACCTCAGCGGGCCTCCGGGCCCGTCACAGAACCCGGCTTATCCCCCTCCGCGGATCTCCGTCCGGTCCACACGTAACGTGGCCGCTCGGGGTTTCTTCGGCGACCTTCGTTGCGATCAGGATGCGAGTCCGAGCTCCTCGCGCAGCCGGGCCGTGACGCGCTGCTGGTCCGGATCGACGTCGTCCCGACCCTGGACCTCGATCTCGTAGAGTCGCATCGCCTCCTCTACAAGCCGCAGAACTTCAGTAAAGCGGTCAACATTCGCCTGGATTTCGTCGATACAATTCCGCACGACGCCCACCGCCTCGGACATTTCCTGCAATGACGGGTGCGTGACGTTTGTGGCCCAGCGACTCACTGCCGGTTGGGAGACTCCCACGCATGCGGCGAGATCCGTATACGACATCGGGAGATTGTGGAGAAACTCCTGGAACGCGTCGTAGACACGCTGATTGTCTCCGTGCAGGCCCGTGGCAGCGTACCACATGGGAACACGTGCCTCAGCCATAGCACTGTCCTTTCGATCCGATTCGAGATTCCATCACCAGCATGTACAATCCGTCCCGACCTGTATTTGCCGCTCGGTGCCGAATAGTTACATACGAGTCGACGCAGACTCCGATTCTTGCGCGTGCGGGAGGCGACCAGAACGAGCGGACCCGAGCAATACAGGTAATATTTTGAGGTCGACCGGCAAATACTAGGTAGAGTCGGTTGAGATCTTGTTGAGCCCCCCGACGAATCATGGGGTCGACTACCGACGAGCGAGCGTGAGCGAACAGCAACTGAAACCCGACCTGCGGTCGCGTCTGAGGCGCGGCGAGGCGGAGGCCATGCGGCAGGTGTACGAACGGTATGCCGATGACGTATACCGGGTCGCCCTCCGACTCACCGGCTCTTCGGCCGACGCCTACGACGTGACGCACGACGTCTTCCTCGGTCTTCCCGAGGCGGTGCAGCGGTACGACCCCGAGCGACCGTTTCCGGCCTGGCTGCAGGGAGTAACGGTACGAACTGCTCAGATGCGGCTTCGCACCGCCAGGCGTCGCCGCGAGGTGGCCCTGCCGGCGCTACGGAGCCTGCCGGCGCGATCGCACCAGGATGCGGTCGTGGACCGGCTCACGCTGGAGAAGGCGCTCGACGATCTGAGCGCCGATTTGAGATCGGTCGTGGTGCTCCGCGAGGTGGAAGGTCTCTCGTATCAGGAGATCGCGGATCTGCTCGGGATCAACAAGAGTGCGGTTGCCGTCAGGCTTCACAGGGCCAGGCGGCGACTTCGAGACATACTGCGAGGCGAACGATGAGCAGGCTGAGACATCCATCGTGGCGCGAGCTGAACCGGCTCGCGGACGACGAGCTGGATAACGGTCCACGGCGCATGGCGCTGGAGCACGTCGCCGGCTGCCCGCGATGTGCGCGTCGGATGTCATTCCTGGCCAGCCTCCGCGAGGCGGGCCGCGAGATGAGGCATCCGAGTCCGCCGAAGGACCTCCTCGACGACATCCTGCGAAGCCGGAACGAAGGAGGCAGGGTGATCCTCCCGGCTTCCCCTCCTCCCGCCAGGTCGCGCCTCAAGCTGCCCGCCGCAGCCGCTGGCATCGCGCTGGCGGGTCTCGCGGGTCTCGCCACGATCCTGCTCGTCTCGGAGGCCGGGGCGGGTGCCAGTGAGCTGTGGTTCGATCCTCCGGATCCCGTACCCGGCGAGCAAGTCCGCGTGACGTACAGGCCGAGCAATCTCCTGGCTGATGAGAGCTCTCTGCGGCTGCGCGTCCGGCTCCGTGCGCCTGACTCCGAGCCTCCGCACGGGACGCTCGGTACGCACCACGACATCGTGCTCATGCCCGATGGAGACGGCGGGTATACGGGAACGCTGCAGTTGCCCCGCGATTTTGCATTCGCGAGTTCGGTGGTGGAGGACATGGACGGTGACCGGGTGGACGACAGGGCCGGCCGACTGTGGTCTCTCAGGGCGCATATGGTGGACGGGCTGCCCAGCCTGGGAGCGCTCAGGCAAGAGTTCTTGGTGCTGCAGAGTATCGATTGGCCGGCCGCAGGCAGGGCGATCGCGGAGATGTACACGCTGTATCCGGATCATGCGGAAGGATGGTCCCTGCAGTTGGCGCATGACGACGTCACGGCCCTGCCGGACGAAGCAGCAGCTGATCTAGCCAAGCACCGCGAGATCTTCCGCAAGCTGCACACACAGCTCCTGCGCGCCCGGCCCGATGTGGATGAGACAGCAGGAATGGGGCGGTACGCGGCAGCGCTCGGCGACGAGGATGCCCTCCAGTACTGGTCGGAGCGGCTGAAGACCCAGGATCCGTACCACAGGTTGATCGTGAGTTGGCGGGTGGCGGCGCTGGCGGCGGATCCGGAGCGAGCCGAATCCTACCTGGAGAGTCTGTGGTCGGCGGAAGGGCTTCGGACGGAGATGGTCTACCGGCGTGGCTTCCAATTCGCCAATCGAGCCCGCGATGCCGAAGCCGTCCGGCGCTGGGCGTTGCGGGGGCTGCCGCTTGCTGACGACCACATCTGGACGAGGAACGCAGCCCTTGCTCTCGTCGCGTACTCGGAGACCCGGGCCCGTGGCCTGGCCGAGATCCACCGGCTCCTGGCGCATCTCGACGAGGAATCGATCGTGGAGCGACCGCTGCATTCCAGCCGTGAGGACGTGCGCCTGGACTCCCGCCGACTCGGGCGCGACCTCCACGTGCTTCTCGGTGAGGAGCTCCTGGCGGTCGGTGAGGTACGGGCAGCGATCGCGGAGCTGGACGCCGCCGAGGGCCTGGGCGGCTGGAATCCGAAGTTGTACAGAGTCCGTTTCGAAGCGAGGCTGCTGGAAGGCGACACGCTTGCTGCGCTGGCCGACTTCCACCGTCTCGATGCAGATCCGGTATACTCGCGCCAATCCGTGGATTCTCTGTACCGAAGGATCCCGGCGAGGTCACCGGGCGAGCTGGCCGCGGGCCGCGCGAAGGCGGATCGGGAACTGGCGGAGCGCCTGTTGGCCGAACAGTCCATCCCCAGGCCACTCCCGGAAGCGGAACTTCTGACCGCGACCGGCGCATCCCGGTCACTGGATGAACTCCTGGCAAGGCGCCCCACGGTGCTCGTGTTCTGGGATCGGCGGGTATTCGAATCTGACGTCGAGGATTTGAAACGGGCCGGCGACCTGCTCTCCGGAGGGTCCGGCCAGCTCCTGTGGGTCACTTCAGAGCCGAGCTCCCGGTCTCTCCTGGCGTTCAAGCGCGCATCCAACCTGGAGCTTCCCTCCTACCACGACCCGGATTCGAATCTGGCGACAGCCCTGGGTGAGTGGAGGCTTCGTGCATACTACGTGATCGATCGGGCCGGCTCGATCCGCGCCCGCGTTCATAGCCTGATGGAGGCCGTCAGGCACGTCGAGGTTCTCGAATTGGAATCTCGCGACACGGCCTGAGCAGTGGCGGGCCCGACCCGCCGTTGCCGGATGAGCTGGCTGGATGTGGCCCCTCGATCCGCCGTTCCTCGGCCGTTCCGTTTCCCGGCCTCATGACTCCGTATCGGAGGTGTGTATGCGTCCCATCAAGCTCGTAACGCGCTCGGCCATTGTGTTCAGCCTTCTCCTTCTCACGCCGGTCACGTTCAGCGGAGATGGAGGACTAGAAGACAACCTGGCCTGCTCGGCGGACAAGAAGCCGAATTGCAAACGCGAGATCGACTCGGTCTGCACGGCGGGCTCGGCACCAGTCTGGAACTACTACACGATTGAGGAGCTGTAATGAGTCTCCTCGTGCGGGTCCCCCTCGGCACGGCTGCTTTCATAGCCTGGCTGGGGGTGGCCTTCGGATCGTACAACCCGCCCCCACCGGACGATGATCTGGGGCCGTCGCCGGATCCCGTGGCCGAGTTCCCTCTGACCGGGACTTTCCTGTACGACGGGGAAGTTCTCGCGATGCCCTCCCAGGTTGCGGTCGTCGGCGATCGCATCGTCCTCGTGGACGGGTTCGCGGAACGACCAATCCACGTGCTGGACGCGGCTAGGGGCACCGACGTCGCTACGTTCGGACGACGCGGCGAAGGCCCGGGAGAATTCGAGTGGCCGCGCGCCGTGGAGCCGGTAGGATCTGGAAGTAACGGTTTCTGGGTATTCGATGCCGCGCTCTCCCGCCTCACGCTGGTCGAGCCCGATCTCTGGGCAGCCCAGCCATCCTCGGAGCGAGTAACACTCTCCATCAGGGGACCGGCGCAGGTCACGAACGTCATCCGGATCGGAGGGGACCTGCTCCTCGGCGCCGGCTTCTTCAGCGACGGGCGGCTCGGCCACTTCAACGGAACGGGAGACTATACGGGGGCTTCAGGCCCGCTTCCCGTGTCGGCCACGGAAGCTCCGCCCGAGGTGCTTCAGCATGCCTACCGTGGTGTCTTGACGTCGGGCCCGGCGCGGACGCGGCTGGTGTTCGCGAATCGGCACGCCGGATTTCTGGAGATCTATGGGTCCGACGGCGAACCGCTCCGTCGGATCGACGGGCCGTTCGAGTTCGAGCCCTCGTTCACGGTCAAGCTGGGAGAGCGGGGTCCGGGCCTTGCGACAGGCGACGACCTTCGCTTCGGTTACGTGGACGTGGCGACGACGAACGACCGAATTTACGCCCTGTTCTCGGGTCGGACGCGGGCAGGACACCCGGAAGACGCCGTGTATGGTCAGGCCGTGCACGTTTTCGATTGGGACGGCACGCTCGTTTCGATCCTGCACCTGGACGCAGATGCGATGGCCATCGCGGTGGACGAGGCACGCAGCCGCCTGCTGGCGGTGCGCCACCTGCCTGCGCCCGCCGTTCTCTCGTACGATCTGCCGGTGCGCCTGTAGGGCTATTGAGGCGGGATGC
>JAUVTH010000196.1 GCA_030601615.1 Gemmatimonadota bacterium | reverse complement strand
GCCGGAAGCTCCCGCTTGACCTTGAGGAGGGTCTGCTTGTCGATCTGTCCCGCCAGGTCGATCCGGAACCCGTCCGCCCCGAGCTCGTCCACCCAGTGCCGGAGCTGGTCCACGATCCACCGCTGCCCCATGGGCCGCTCTTCGGACTTGGTCTCGTTCCCGTACGGACCGATGTGCTCGACGTCCTCGTCGGTGCGGTAGTAAGAGGGCAGGTCCAGCGCGTTGAAGTTCAGGAGCATGTGGCGGTGGTCCATGTTCTCGCCGGTGTGGTTCGGGGCCACGTCGATGATGACGGCGATGCCCCGCTCGTGGAACGCGCGCACCAGCGCCTTGAACTGCTCCCTCTCCGCCCCGGGATCGGTGTCCCGTGAACGGTAGCGACTCTCCACGGCGAACGAGTGCGTCGTCCGATACCCCCACTGGTAGTTCTCGCGGTCGATCCCCATGTCTCGGGCAAAGGGATCGTCGGCAAACGCGTCCTGCCAGTCGGCGTCCGGGTAATGCAGGTACTCCTGCACCGGCATGAGGTGGACCACGTTCACGCCCAGGTCCACGAGATAGTCGAATCCGATGGGCTCACCGTGCGCGTTCGTGAGGCCCGTCCGAGCCATGGCGGGCAGCGTGCCGGTCTCAACATCGGCCACCGGAAGCAGATCGGTGAAGTCCTGCACGTGCACTTCGTAGGCCACCACGTCCTCCATGGCGGGGCGGCCACCTTCCAGCGGCGGAGGCGGAGGCCCATCCCGCCACACCATCGACTTGCCGTGCGAATCGTCGTTGACCAGGGCGTAGGGGTCCGACACGTGGACCGGGTGCGTCTCGTAGAACCAGTTTCCCGGATCGGCCGGACCGTGAACCGTGAAGTCGTACCACCTGCCACGCAGATCCCCTTCTTCGGTGGCCTCCCAAACGCCGTCCTCGTCCACTTCCATCTCGACGACCCGGAGGGCCCGGGCGGGATCATCGTCCTTGTCGGCATACACGTATAGCCGCACGGCGTCCGCGCGCGGAGAGAAGATGCGGAACGTGGTCTCGGCGCCACCGGCTGAAACCACCGCTCCCAGCGCTGTTTCGGAGTAGAGTTTTCGGAAGAGCGGATCCCGCCGAACCAGGGCCCTGAGTCCCAGGTAGGGGACCTCCAGGTAGTGGACCCGCATCGGATCCACGGGAGTCCCGGGCACCAACAGCATCCCGGGCGCCGCGTCCGCCCGTACCTCCGCGATCGGTAGCTCGCGGCCCTCTCCGTCCGTCAGGCGGTAAGCCGAAGCCAGGGCCGGCTGCTCGGGTCCCGTCAACGTGAAGCGGATCGCGGTGGGACCGTGAATCTCGGCCCGGAGACGGGTTTCCAGTTCCTCCTCCTGCCCACTCACCTGCGCGCCATCCTTTCCCGTGAACGCCTCCATGGAGGGAAGCGCCTTCCCGTCGAAGTCGAACAGGGCTGCGTTCTCCCAGGCGGAAGGGACTCCATCCACCGCAATCCACTCGGGGGACCAGTAGTAGATGCCGCGACCGCGGTTGCCGGGCACGTTCCGCACGGCCTGGTGGACGGCGCGGAGGAAGGCGCGCTGCCCTTCGACGGTGGGCGGATATCCATCGTGAAGGTCCGCCTCCGTGCCGAAGATGTTCCCGCCTTCATCTTTCCGGTCCATGGTCCAGGGATAAGCGGTCTCCACGACGTACACGTCCTTGTCGTATCGGCTCGCGAGATCGGAGAGGTTGTGCCTCAGCTCATCCAGCGTTCCGTGCCACTTGGGATAGAAGGACAGGCCGATCACGTCGAATTCCAGCCCTCGAGCCGCAAGTCGATCGAAGAAGTACCGGCACATCTCGTTCTTGGCGCCGTTGTCGAAGTGGATCATGATCGCAGGAGGCTGATCCCCTGCTGCGTCCAGGATGCCCTGTCTTCCCGCATCCAGGAGCGCCACGAGGCGGTCCCACTGCTCGGGAGTGTCGTACTCCCCTTCCACCCGTCCGTCGGGCCACAGCATTCCCGTTCGAATCTCGTTCCCGATCTGTACCATCTCCGGCGCGGTCCCCTGGGATCGGAGCGACGCGATGACGTCGTGGGAGTACTGATAGACGCTGTCCACCAGGGCCTCAAAGGTCAGACCCTCCCATGCCGCCGGCTTGATCTGCTTCCCCGGATCTGCCCACCAATCGGAGTAGTGGATGTCGATGAGGAAGTGCATGCCGGCGTCGTCGATCCGCACGGCCATCTCCTTCACCTGTTCCAGGCCGTTGTAGGGGCGTTCGGGGGTGTGCCACAGCTTCAGCCGGATGGAGTTGAAGCCGTGATCCTTCATCAGGAGTAGAAGGTCCTTCTCGCCGCCCGCGTCCGAGTAGGTCCCGCCATGATCCTCGATCTCCGGCAGGAAGGAGATGTCACCGCCGACGAGGAAGTCCGGAGCCTCGGCATGCGGCGCGGGAGACTCCGTGCAGCTCGCCGTCAGGGCAGACAGAACCAGAAACGCAACGACTCGTGTAATCATCGGCTCACCGTGTCTCACCCAGAAGGACCAGTCCGTAGTCGGTCTCGAGCTTGATCTCCGCGTTCGTGACCGTGCCTGTCTCTCCCGAGTAGGCGTCTACCAGCTCGGCCCCGTCCGGAAACACCCCGAATACGGGAATCGTCTTCGTGCCCTCGCCCTGGTCCATCGCCACGAGCACGCGATCGGAGACCCCGTCCGTCTCGAGGGTGCGGCTGAACATGTACGGCTCCTCCTGGAGCATGCGATGCTCGCCCGCCCCCACGGCCGGGTGGGCCCGGCGGAACTGGCCCAGCTTCTGCCAGTGTTCCAGGATCGCCGCTGCATTGCCTCCGCCCTCCAGGTCCTCCCAGTTCATGAAGGAGCGGAGGTTGGCGTCGCCGTCGGCGCCCTCCACACTGAGGGGCCGTGCCAACTCGTCTCCGTAGTAGACCAGGGCGCCGCCCGGGGCGAGGAGAAGGCGGGTTCCGGCGCCGAAGGGATCCTCCCGGTCCGGGTCCCAGGGCGAGCTGTCGTCGTGGGAGCTGACGTAGTTGAGGATCGAGACTCCCCGCAGCTCACCGTCTCCGAGCGCGTCCGAGTACTGACGGAAGATATCTTCCTGGATCCATCCATCCCGATTCTTGAGGCCGAAGTTGATCAGGCCGTCGTAGCCGTAGTCGAAGTAGTCCACGGTCACGTCACCGAAATCGAAGTTCCGCCCGTCACCGGCATTCCAACCGTAGACCTCGCCAAACATGTAGAACGGCAGGTCGTCCAGGACCTGGTCCGGATGGGCGTCCTTCCAGTCCGCGAAGGCCTGCTCGGCTTCCTGCTTCAGCTCGGCGGCGACCGTCTCGTCGAAGTTCCGGGCGGTGTCCAGCCGGTAGCCGTCGAACCCGAATTCGCGCACCCAGTCCGTCAGCCACTTCATGATGTAGAAGCGAGGCGCGCGGGGGTGCCCGGTACGTTCGAAGAACTCGTCGAGCTCGGCCAGCTCCTGGTCCAGGCGGCCCTCCTGCTCCCACTTCTCGAGCAGATGAGCGGGAAGCTCCACGGGATCGTCCGAATCCGTGAGGATATCCGGCAGGTTGTCCACCAGGGTGCAGGGCACGGTCGTGGGATACGTATCGTAGTCGCACTTGGGACCGGTGCGAACCCAGTCCGCCGGCCACTGGGGATCCAGCGGCGTGACTGGGCCCGTGTGGTTGATCACGGCGTCCATGATGACGCGGATGCCACGCGTGTGGGCAGCGTCGACCACGGCGCGCAGGTCCTCTAGTGTCCCCAGCACAGGATCCACCGCCGTCCAGTCCCGGGTCCAGTAGCCGTGAAACCCGTAGGTCTTCCCCGTCCCCTCGTCCACGCTTCCGTGATTGTTCTCCAGGAAGGGGGTCATCCAGATGGCGTTCACCCCCAGGGTCTCGAACCACC
>JAUVTH010000058.1 GCA_030601615.1 Gemmatimonadota bacterium | reverse complement strand
CCGTGCTGCTTCTGGGGCTCGTGTTCTACGTCCTGAATCGGGCGACCGTGATCGGCCGGGGGAACGTTCCCCGGAAGCGGAACACGCTGCTTCTATCCAATCATCAAACGATGATCGACGGATTCCTCGTTGGAACCGCGGCCTACCTGGGTCCGTCGCTGCTCAGACCCTACCTCGTTCCGTGGAGCCCGGCAGCGGAGGAAAACTTCTTCAAGAACCCGTTCCGGGCATGGTGGGCTGACAACTGGAAGTGCATCCCGATCAAGGCTGGGCGGCGGGACAGTCGGGCCCTGCACCGGATGATCCGTGCTCTCAGGGGCGGAACGATGATCCTGTTTCCGGAGGGTACCCGGTCGCGGGATGGGGAGATCCGGGATGGCAGGCCAGGTGCGGGCTTCGTGGTGCTGGCGAACCAGCCAATGGTTGTTCCGGTAACGATGGACGGTCTGTATGATGTGCTGCCGGTGGGCGCTACCTTTCCCCGGCTGTTCAAGCACATATGGCTGGCGTTCGGGAAGCCGATCGACTATTCGGACTATGTCGGCAGGCCGCGCTCCAAGGAGGAGGCCCAGGAGATCGCGGACGACGTGATCGGTATCCTGCGGAAGCAGCTCGCAGGGCTGCGGCAGTTGCAGGCAGGTGAGATCGACAGAAAGACGTTCGAGAGGATACTCAACCGAGAAGAGGAGCACCCTTGAGCATCAAGACTGGAATCCTGAGATCGGTCGCGCTGGCGACCATGCTGTCCGTCCCCGCCGTCGGTTGTGCGGGCTCGCCGGACACGAACGGTGAACCTGGTGGAGCGGAGGGCAGTGCGATGAAGCAACCGGAAGTAAAAGGACCGAGGGTCCTTCTCGAAACGAGCATGGGGAACATTCTCATCGGCTTCTATCCGGACCAGGCGCCGATCACCGTGGAGAACTTCCTGGCCTACGTGGAGTCGGGTCACTACGACGGGCTCGTGTTTCACCGGGTGATCCCCGACTTCATGATTCAGGTCGGTGGCTTTGAGGCCGATCTGACGATGAGAGAAGGGTCGCGTGAGCCGATCCGCAACGAGTCGGACAACGGACTGCACAATGTTCGGGGGACGATCGTGATGGCCCGGACCAACGCGCCGCATAGCGCGTCGGCGCAGTTCTTCATCAACCACACCGACAACCCCTTCCTCGACTACGGTGCGCAGGGGCCGAATCAGTGGGGATACGCCGTCTTCGGAACGGTCCTCGAGGGGATGGACGTGGTGGACGCGATCGCCGCCGTCGAAACGGGCACCGCGGCGGGCATGCAGGACGTGCCCGTGGAGACGGTCACGGTCGTCTCGGCGAAAGTCGTTCAGCCGTAACAGGGTTCTTCACCGACCCTGTAAGTTGATCGCATAGGGCCGGATGAAAGAGGCGCCGGGGGGCAATCGCCTCCCGGCGCCTTGTGCTGTCGCGGTGCCGTCTTTCAGGCGTTGGCACCAGTGGCCATCTCCCGGGTCAGGCGACTGCGCCGGGCCGCAGGACCTCCTCGAAGATCGGGAGCGCTTCTTCCAGCGTTTCCCGCTGGATGACGAGCGGTGGCGCGATGCGGATCGTGTGATGGTGCGTATCGTTACACAGGATGCCGCGCTCCTTCAGGGCCTCACAGAACGGACGGGCCGTGCCCGACTCCGCTTTGATCTCGACGCCGATCATCAGACCCCGGCCACGGACTTCCTGGACGTGCGGCGAGTCCAGCTCACGCAGGCGATCCATGAGCCAGCTTCCGAGGTCCAGAGCTCGATCGGCCAACTCTTCGTCGAGGATTACATTCAGCGAGGCCAGCCCGACGGCCGCGCCGAGCGGATTGCCACCGAACGTGGAGCCGTGGTCCCCGGGGTGAAACACGTCCATGATCTCGTCATTGGCGAGGATGCCGGAAACCGGGTATACACCACCTCCCAGGGCCTTGCCGACGATGAGAATGTCGCCCCGGGTCCCGTCCCAGTCCCCACAGAAGAGCCTGCCCGTCCGACCGAGGCCGGTCTGGATCTCGTCGTTGAGCAGCAGGACCTGATTGGCCCTGCACAGGTCGTGGGCCTGCGAGAGGAATCCGTCCGGCGGAACCACGATGCCGCCCTCGCCCTGGATCGGCTCCACCAGGAATGCCACCGTATTCTCGTTGATGGCGGCCTCCAGCGCGTCGATCTCGCCATGCGGAATCATCCGGAAGCCGGGCGCGAACGGGCCGAAGCCGTCGCGGTACTGGGACTCGGACGAGAAACCGACGATCGTCGTGGTGCGACCATGGAAGTTGTTCTCGCACACGATGATCTCAGCCCGATCCTCCGCTACTCCCTTGACTTCGTAGCCCCATTTGCGGGCCGCCTTGATCGCGGTCTCGACCGCCTCGGCGCCCGTATTCATGGGTAGGGCCCGAGTGAATCCGGTGGCCTCGGCGAGCGCCTTCAGGAACGCTCCCATCCGATCGTTGTGGAACGCCCTCGAGGTCAGCGTCAACCGGTCCGCCTGGTCCTTGAGGGCACCCACGATCGCGGGATGCCTGTGCCCCTGGTTCAGGGCCGAATACGCACTCAGCATGTCCAGGTAGCGCCTGCCGTCGACGTCCCATACCCAGCACCCGTCCCCGCGCTCTATGACGACCGGAAGCGGAGCATAATTATGTGCGCTCCAGCGCTCCGCTTCGCGGACAAAGCTCTCCGTGCTCCGCATCAGAATCTCCTTGGCCGTGCTTGCGTTGTGTGCAGTATCCCGGTCCGGTTCCGACGGTCGGGCGCCATCGCGCAGAGGTTATCCGGTTCGCGGTCACCGGGCAACGCAGCCCGGTTTCATGGCGCGAGATTCCTTGCCGGATCGCTGCGAAACCCAGGGCGGCTCTGGACAGCGAGCCCGGCGCCCTCCATACTCGTGCGCCGACCGCCGCCTCGACGACGATGCGCGGGTGCTCTGAACCGAACCCGGGTTGGATCCATGTATATTATGGTAACCGCGATTCTGGCCGTACTGGTTGCCGGAATCGGAGCTACGATCGCTTTCTTCCTGCGACTGCCCGAGTTGGACCACACTTCCGGGGAGCAGGACTGACGGTCGCGCGCACGGGCGACACGTATCACTCGCCGGCCGTAACGATCTTTTTCAGCATCTCGTCGTCGTCCGGAAGCAGCTGAGCCGGCACAAGCCGCGGTACCAGCTCTCTCCATTCGGGCCGCAGGCGGTACGCCTCGGCGAACAGTGGCAGCGACTCTTCGACCCTCCCGACGCCGGCGAGCGTAACCGCATGCCAGAACAGGGGCTCTGATTCACCGGGGAGAAGATCCTCGGCGCGCTCGTATTCCTCGACAGCGGCGTCGATATTACCCCGGGTGACCTGTTCGTCTCCTTCGTTCATGTGGTGATATGCGCGTGCCACCGATAGAAGGCGACGGAGCTCGATCAGGGGCTCAGCATGATCGTCTACTCGCAGGTCGTACGTCCGGTCCTGCCACGGGCGGCCCGATGGCTCAGCCGCCACCACGAGCAGAGCTGCCGACTGCCGGCCCCGGATGTCTCCACCTTCAGCTTGGGCGGCCTCGAGGGCGCTCATGAGGCGTTCGGCGAGGTCGCCTCCACCGGATGTGTAGGCCCGCACCATCGCGTCGCACACGGTGGGGTGGTGCATCAGGTTGGCCTGAACCGTGAATCCGTCGCCCTCGTAGTCACAGGCCTCGGCGATGGCCAGGCTACCTGTGTGCACCGCGGTGCCGCCGCTGGCGTCTACCATCCCCACCTGCCGGACCTCCGGGTGCGCGTCCGCCGCGAGTAGCCCGGCCAGGGTCTCGGACGCTGTCTTCCCGACGCTCATCAGGATGAGACCGTTTGCGCCGTAGGACGGATCGATGAACGACTGCGTCGCCACGGCTCCCACTCCGCTTCCTGCCCAGACGACCGAGGAGCCTACCGAAAACCAGTGGGACTGGACGGCCACACCCAGCTCGCCCGTTTCCGCGTCACGCGCCACGATTGAATACGTATGCACGGGACGCAGCGGGCGAGCTTGCTCCTGCCCCGCGGCGGAACGGGGAACCGCCAGAGGGGTGACAGTGAGTACGAGTGCCGGGATGGCGATCGCGGCAAGGCGATTCAGGGCGGTCATGACGGACCTCCGCGACAGGGTTCAGGGTCGACAGGACATGGGACCAGGAGCAGAGTCTAGACCGGAGGCTCGCCCGAGGGAAGCCGGTAGCGTTGCCGGCTTCCAGAAACGTGGATGTGTGACCATTGTAACCAGATATAAGATAACAGGATATGCGGTGAGTGTGATGTAGATTCTACCGCTTGATCGTTCGGTGGACAGGACCACCAATTATTGGTATATTTACTAGATCTGCAGTTCTCGTTTTACCCAACTTCGAGGTATGCATGACAAAGCACTTCCGGGACGACAGCGGCAGACGGTGGAAGGCATGGCTCGCTTCGCGAGACGTCTTCTGGCCCGACCCCGCCAGGACCGGCCCCAAGGACACCGAGAACGAATCGGTGATCTTCGTGTGCTTCTCCGACCCGGCACAGCCGCAGCGTCGCATTCGGATGCCGGCCGGTTCCTTCGAGAGCCTCAGCACGGAGGACCTCGTGAGCCGGTTCACTGTCGCCGAGCCGGATCCGGCCATTCGTTAGGATCCAGGAGCGCTCGAAACGGCTCGAGCAAGGGGCGTGACACCGGTTTTATCGGTCGTTGCGCCCCTTTTGCGTGGACATGCCTGCAGCGCTCGATCGACCGAGGGACTCATGACCGATCATGTGGAGAAGAAGGGACTCGCCGGCGTCGTTGCCGCCGAGTCGGCACTGAGCTTCATCGACGGCGAGGCCGGTCGTCTTTCGTATCGAGGATACGATGTGAATGCGCTCGCGCGTCATGCGTCGTACCTCGAGTCCGTCTACGTCCTGTGGTACGACGCGTTGCCGTCGGCCATGGAGCTGGCGGCGTTCGAGGGAACTCTGGCCGCCCAGCGGTCGCTTCCGCCGGAGGGCCTGGCTGTGCTCGGGGAACTGCCCGCGGACTCGGTGCCGATGGCTGCGCTGCGCACGGCGGTGTCGGCGCTGGGTCAGGTCGACCCTGAAGCGGAAGACATTTCCCATGAGGCTGATCTGCGAAAGGCGGGTCGGCTTGTCGCTCGTATGCCGACGATCGTGGCAGCGTTCGACAGGCTGCGGCGCGGACTCGAGCCGGTCGAGCCCGATGGGGAATTGTCTCACGCCGCCAATTTCCTGTACATGCTTCGAGGAGAGATCCCGACCGATACGGCTGTCAGGGCTCTGGACACGTCGCTGCTTCTTTACCTGGAGCACGGTCTGAACGCGTCGACCTTCACGGCACGTGTCGTGGCCTCGACACTGGCGGACATGCACTCCGCAATTACCGCCGGCATCGCCGCCCTGAAGGGGCCACTCCACGGTGGAGCAAACGAGAAGGCGATGGAGATGCTGCTTGAAATAGGCTCCGTGGAAGCGGTAGCCGGGTACCTGGACCGCGCCTTGGCCGAGAAGCAAAAGATCATGGGATTCGGCCATAGGGTGTATCGCGCCGAGGATCCGCGCGCCGCACATCTGCGCCAGATGTCGGAGGCCCTGAGCCGAGAGGCAGGAGAGGCCCGGTGGTTCGATGTGTCGAGGGTGCTCGAGGACCTCATGCTGGAGCGCAAGGGCCTCCACTGCAATGTGGATTTTTACTGTGCCACGGTATACTACTCACTGGGTCTTCCGATCGACCTGTTTACTCCCCTCTTCGCCATCGGTCGCACGGGCGGATGGGCCGCACACGTGATGGAACAGCATATGCACAACAGGCTCATTCGACCGCGGGCGGAATACACGGGTGAGCTGGATCGACCCTGGGTGCCCATCGACCGACGCTGAACACCTATTTCTTGAGAGAGTGCGAGAATGTCTGAATACCGCTTTGCCAAGGTGCCCGACGGGGGCGACCCCATAACGAGCACGACCGAGGGCCATCAGGTTCCGGACCGCCCGATCCTCCCCTTCATCGAAGGCGACGGGATGGGGCCCGACATCTGGGCGGCGGCTGTCCGAGTGTTCGATGGAGCGGTCGAGGCCGCGTACGGCGGCGATCGACAGATCCAATGGATGGAAATCTACGCCGGAGAAAAGGCGCTGGAGCTGTCGGGCGAGTGGCTTCCCGAGGAGACCATGCAGGCGATCCGCGATTTTTCGGTCGCGATCAAGGGACCGCTTACCACGCCCGTCGGTGGGGGCATCCGGTCACTCAACGTGACGCTTCGCCAGAAGCTGGATCTGTACGCCTGCGTGCGTCCCAGTAGCTGGATTCGCGGTACGCCGTCGCCCGTCAAAGCACCCGAGAAGCTGGACGTCGTGATCTATCGGGAGAACACCGAAGACGTGTACTCGGGGATCGAGTGGGAGGCGGGCAGTGACGAGGCGGAGAAGGTGCGCAGCTTCCTGAACGACGAAATGGGATGTTCGGTGCGAGAGCACAGCGGAATCGGGATCAAGCCTATCTCCGAATTCGGGACGAAGCGGCTGGTCCGGATGTGCATCAAGGAAGCGATCCGGAACGAGCGGGAATCCGTGACGCTGGTCCACAAGGGTAACATCATGAAGTTCACGGAAGGCGCCTTCCGGGAGTGGGGCTACGAAGTGGCGCGGGATGAGTTCGGGGACCAGACGATCACCGAGACGGAACTGTGGAGCGCCCATGACGGCAAACGGCCCGAAGGCAAGATCGTGATCAAGGACCGGATCGCCGACGCCATGTTCCAGCAGATCCTGCTGCGTCCGTCCGAGTACGATTACCTTGCGCTGCCGAACCTGAACGGCGACTACATGTCGGACGCTTGCGCGGCACAGGTCGGGGGTCTGGGTATGGCGCCGGGGGCGAATATCGGCGACGGAATGGCACTGTTCGAGGCAACGCACGGCACGGCGCCGAAGTACGCGGGGCTCGACAAAGTCAACCCGACGTCCTTGATCCTGTCTGGCGTCATGATGTTCGAGTACATGAAATGGGATGAAGCTGCTCGCGCGGTCCTGGACGGGATCGAGCGCGCCGTCGGCCAGAAGTACGTGACGTACGATCTCGAACGCCAGATGGACGGAGCCACCCTGGCCAAGACGTCCCAGTTCGGGGATCGGATCATCGAGAACATGCGAGCGGGCTGAGTCCCCACGACCGCGGGGCCGGATGCAGCTCCGGCCCCGCCTGGCCAATCGACGCATGGAGGGACGAATCGGCTCACGGACGCCTAAGGTCGTCGGGTTGGTGCTCCTGCTGTGCCTGGGGTACGCGGCGGGCCTTTCCGGTCAGGAGCCGGTGCGACCGCCCGCCGAGGCGGTCGCCGATACCCTCGTCGCCGATACCCTCGTCGCTGAGTTTGAGGGAGAGCTGACCGGCACGCTGGCCGATTCGACCGGGGAAGAGCGGTTCCAGCAGATCGCGGAAGAGATGAGGCCGCCCGCGGAAGGGTGGTCCTGGTCCACTTACGAGTGGGACCGACAGGAGATCCTCCACTCGAACGCGATGACTCTGCTGGACCTTCTCTCCGAAGCCGTGCCGGGCTTCACTACCCTTCGCACGACGTGGTTCGGCGGTCCTCACTACGCCGTCGAGGGAGCCCTGGGGCCCGGTTTCCTGTCCGTGTCAGTGGACGGCCGGGAGCTCACCACCCTGGACGCCGGCCAGGTGGACTTGACCCGGATCGCGCTTGCCAGCGTCGAGAGCGTGCGCGTGCGGCGTCGAGCCGACGGATGGATCGCGGAAGTCACTACCCTGAGGAGGGAAAAGCGCTCGGCCTATTCCCGGATCGCCGGCGGTACTGGAGATCCGGGTCTGAGTCGCCTGCGACTCGTGTTCAGCAACGGTGTCGGGAACAACTTCAACCTCGCCACGTCCATCGATCTGCTCGATACGGGAGGCGAGCACGCGTCGAGCGATTTTAACTTCTGGGGAAGGGTGGAATGGCTTCCGGGAAGTGGAGACGCGGGCCTGGAATTGCAGTGGGTCACCGAGAGCATGGAACGGGACGTATACTCTCCCGCAGACCTGAACCGTACCGAGCTGTTCGTCCGCGGCAGGGGAAACCTCGGCGATCACTTTCAGGCCGAGGCCTTCGCGGGCACGAGCGGGTTGAGCTCGGAGGGGGAGAGTGTCCGGAAGGGGGCGAACGGCGGTTTCCGATTGTCTGGAGAAGCTGAGAACGGTGGGTTCAGGACCGGCGGCAGGCTGTGGGATGAGCCGACGTATCCAATCGTCGACGGCGACCTCGACGGCGGATACCGAGTCCTCTCGTGGCTCTCTCTGACGGCTGGTGGGCGACTGGGATCG
>JAUVTH010000092.1 GCA_030601615.1 Gemmatimonadota bacterium | reverse complement strand
CCCAGCGATCGGGAGCGGGCAGCCGAGCCCACATGCAGGCCAGATGGAATCCCTGCGGGCTCGGCGCGTTCGTCTTCGCGCGGCGTCCGCATGTCACGCAGCAGATCCTCTACGCCTGAGCGAGCTTCACGCACGGCGGACTTGAAGGCGCCTCGATCGGAATCCGCGCTCCCGGTCGAACGCTCAACCGCCTCTCGCAGGCGCTCTACTTCCGCCTCAACTTTCTTCCGGGCCTCGAGCAGGTAACGCTCCACCTTCTCCCGGGCTTCTCGCTCGATCGCCTTCTCTCGTCTTTCGAGGCGCTCCGTCACCTCCTGGAGGCGCTGCTCGTTCTCGCGGCTTCTTCGGGCCGATAACCTCGCCTCCACGACGAGACGCTCCACCTCTGCCTCGCGGTGCTCCAGGTCCCCGAGCAGCTCGTCGACGCGGCGCTCAGATCCGGTCAGCCGAGAGCGCGCCGTCAACAGGACGTCCTCCGGGAGACCCGATCTCCTGGCGATCTCGAGTGCATAGCTACGGCCCGGCCGGTCCCGTATCAGCCTGAAGGTCGGCCGCATCGCCTCCGTATCGAACTGCAGCGAGGCGTTGATGATTGTAGGCTCATGGGCCGCGAGGTCCTTCAGCTCGCCGAGGTGGGTGGTCACAACGGACAGGCCGGCCTGCGTCGCGAGACGCAGGAGCACAGCAGCGGCCAGGGCTGCGCCTTCCGCCGGATCCGTATTCCCTCCGAGCTCATCGACCAGGACGAGAGAGTCTCCGTCCGCGTCGTCAAGGATGAGGCGCAGGCCTTCTACCTGCGCGCTGAAAGTGGACAGCGAAGCCTGGATGGACTGCTCATCTCCGATAATGGCGAAGTACGACCTGAACAACGGAAAGCGAGTGCCAGGTCCGACCGGCGGCACGATCCCGGCCTGAGCCATCGCCGACAGCAACCCGATGGCCTTGAGAAGGACCGTCTTCCCACCCGCGTTGGGGCCGCTGATCAGAAGGACCCGGTCGTCGGCCTGCAAATCCAGGTGGAACGGGACGACGGGCTCACCTCCGCTGGCGAGGAGCGGGTGCCGTGCCCCGACTGCCCGATACGCCGGGACTCCTGATTCTCCCCGCGTCGCCGACACCTCCG
This sequence comes from Gemmatimonadota bacterium, assembly GCA_030601615.1. Classification (GTDB taxonomy): domain Bacteria; phylum Gemmatimonadota; class Gemmatimonadetes; order Palauibacterales; family Palauibacteraceae; genus Benthicola. The sequence continues at coordinate 4,950 of JAUVTH010000092.1, read as the reverse complement.
GGCAGCTTCCTCCGTGCTCGAGCGCGTAACGCGCTCGAGCGTAGAGACTATCTGCCTCGCCCAGTGCAGCGAGACTCTCGGACAGTCCGTCCGCATCGGGACGCAGAAGCGTGGTGAGCTCCCGGAGAACGCGGTGGACCTCGCGGACCTCCTCGCGCTCCAGCTTCGCGATCCGATTCATCGCTTCGATCGCCTCCGGCGGCTCCACGAATATCGTCCGGTGCGTAGCCGATTCGTCGTGAACGATCCCGCCGACCTGCGACATTCCCTCGCGTCGAACGGGAATGCAGTAGCGGCCCGCTCGCAGGGTCACGGATCCGTCGGGAACCTGCAGGCGATCAGGAAGTTGCCGCACGTATCGCTCGAGGCGACGGACCAGCGAGGAACGGCTGCCCCGTAGCGACTGTCGAATTCGGCCCAGGTCCTGCGAGGCGGCGTCCGACAGGCCACCCGCCGGATCCAGGGACCGTTCGAGGCGGGACTCGACCTCCTGCAGGCGTAGCATCCGGCCACCGAGGTCGGCCATCCTCGGAAGGTCTTCCGAGAACTTGCGGAGATCTGCACGCACCAGGCGCGACGCCCGGAGCAGGCGAACCATCTCGCCGAGGTGCTCGACGTCCAGAACCGACCCCTCCAGCTCCAGACGCCCGATCAGTCGCCCGGCATCGGGAATGTCCGGCGGAGACCAGGACTCGAGCCTGAGGAGCAGGCTCACCATCTCGTCGGCCGTGGCCAGGGCTTCTCCCACCGCCTCCAACTCGTGCCACGGCCTCAGCGAGAGAACGGCCCTCCGACCGGGCTCCGACACCGCGTGATCCGCGATCCGTTCCAGGACGCGTGGAAATTCGAGCACGCTCAGCGCATGCGCCTCGGTACGCCAGGCGGCGTCATCCCTCATCGGCGATCACTCCCGCTCAACCGGGCGGCCACCTCATGCGCCGCCCGCCCAGAACGTGCACGTGGAGGTGAAACACGCTTTGTCCTGCTCGTTCCCCCACGTTGGTTACAACCCGATAGCCCGACTCGTCGACGTCCTCCAGCCGCGCCACCTCGGCGGCCGCGATCAACAGCTCTCCGGCCAGGCTCGCATCCCCTTCCTTCAGCTCACCGATGCTGTCCACGTGCCGACGTGGGATGATCAGCACGTGAACGGGAGCCTGGGGCTGAATGTCGCGGAAGGCTACCCACAACTCGCCTTCGGCTACGACATCCGCCGGAATGTCGCCGCGGACGATCCTGCAGAACAAGCAATCGTCGCTTTCCATCGACTATCCCCCCGCGCCAACTGGCGCTCTCGGTGTACGTCGCCGCTCCACCCTCCCTCGCCACCACGACCAACCGCGTCGTATGGCTACGAGAAGGTGGCCGTCACGACGATTCGGCACAGGTCATGCGGGAATGTTATCTGGCACCGTAGACGTCGCCAGCCCACTCGAACAGGTCAGGCGACGTAGTCGCTCTGCATATGGCGCGGGGCCGAGAACCGCCGTATGGTGCGGCCGGAGGCCTGCGGCCCGCCGGCCGCGCCGCGTATGCACCTTTTCACGATCAAGGCAAGGAGTCTCGGTGGCCGCACACGGCTCTTCGAGCAGTTTCGGCGACGCTCCGACACCCGAAGAGCGGGTTCGGTTCGTAGCCGCGAGCGCCGAGCGACAACCCGGGTCGAGAGTACGCGTGAGCGTCGAGGTAGGCTTCGATGACCGGTCTCACGTGGCCGAAGCCGAGGGGATCGGCACGGAGACGATCGAGATCCGTATGGCCGCGGTTGCAACGCTCGAGGCCATACGGGAACTCACCGACACGCCGCCTTTCCGGCTCGTCGGCGTGAAGCTGATGCATGCATTCGACGCAGAAGTCATCCTCGTGGCTCTGAGGGACCCGGAGTCCGAGGGCAACCGCTACATCGGTGCGGTGCCCGTGCGAACCACTCACGTCGCGGCCACGGCGGCGGCAGTCATGGACGCGACGAATCGCGTGCTGTTCCGCCGGGGGGATGCGGCCGGACGCAACGATCGGTCCGCTGCTCCCGAGGGCTGAGGGTCCCGCCATCCCGGCCCCGGGCGAGGCACCTGGCGATCAGTCCTCGTCATCGGAAAACCCCAACCGCCACCTGATGCGGACGGCGAGCGGGCCTCGTAGACCACTCCTGCCCCGAGTGACCCGCCACCACGCATTCTGAAGATCCCAGAGCGGCAGCTCGACGTTTAGCTCGTCCGCCTCGTCGAGGCAGCGGATGAGCTCGAGCAGAATTCCCTCATCCTCCGCGTCGGATGTAGATGCGTTCAGCGCTTCGAAGGCGCTTTGCAGCTCCGAGACGGACCCACACCGTGGATCCTCGCGCCGATCGGCTCCCTCGCGGATGGCCGCCATCGTTTCGGGACGCAGGTCCTCGAGCGCTGCTTCGATGGGCTCGTTGGAGCGGCCTGCCTGCGCCTCCGCTCGAACGCGTGTCCTGACATCAGTGGCCCCTCTCGCCAGTGCCCTGAAACGGAACACCGAGGGGTCGTCGGTTCTTTGATCGACGACCCTCACGATACCGGCGACCGCTCGCACGCCGGTAGCACTGACGGTCACGAAGTCCCCGGAAAGGGACCACGCCGGGTATCCCGGTGCTGATGCGCAGGCTGCCAGGCAGGCGGCGTGCGCCGCCGCTACGTCCGACGCCTCCACACGGGACGAAAGCCACTCGGCGATCAGAATCTGCCTTCCGTCCGGCGCGTCCGGCGCATTGCCGCGCGCTTCCGCAAGCCGACGCAAGAACGGTTCGCGTACCTGTACACCACCAATGCTACCGGCCAGCTCGACGGCCCTGGCGGCGTAGCGGAGGATCTGACGTGTCTCGATTCCCGCGAGATCGTTGAAGAACCAACCACAGCTCGTGAACGACAGCATCGCGTTCCGCTGCATCTCCAGGAGGCGCAGCGCCCGACGCCTGTCAGCCTCGTCCTCCGCGCTGCACCACGAGGACAGGAATTCGGATCTCGCATCCTCGCCTCCGAGGACCACATCGATGTACGCGTCGCGTGCAGCCCATGGATCGGTGAAGAGACGGGCGCCTTCCGTCTCGAAGAAGCGAGAGAGATCCTCGGACAGCCGATCGAGGGCCTCTCGAAGGGGAGCCCGCCAGGCCTGGCTCCACCCTGACTCACCTCCGGTTGAGCACCCGCAATCGGAGCGCCAGCGCTCCACCCCGTGCGCGCAGCTCCACGACGTACCCTCCCGGATCTCCACCTCGTGCGTGGGGGGATTCTCGGCCAGAAACTGCCCGTAGTTCGTGAGGCGCACCCCGGCATCGGACTCCAATCGTTCCAGGGCCACGGCCAGGGCCATGTCGCCGTGCGCGTGGTGGTGCCCATACGTCTCTCCGTCCGTCGCAATGTGCGCGAGGCGAGAACGCTCGTCGCCTCCCGCATGCGCCATTCCCATGAGGGTTCCCGCCAGGGCCTCACCATCGTCCAGCAGCTTTTCGAACGCCACGGCCCGGGACACGGGACCGTCGTAGAAGAACAGCGCGATGTCCCGTCCGGAAGGAAGACGCTGGCGGTAGGTGACGGTCGTGTCCGGCCCTCCGTCCTCGACTTCCGTCCACTCGTCCGATCCGACGGCTCGCACGCGGCCGGCCTGGTGGGGAGCGAGAATCGTGAACAGGATTCCTCGCTCCGCCAGGGCTTCGAGCGTATCCAGGTCGACGGCGGTCTCCGGGAGCCACATGCCCTCCGGATTCCTCGCAAACCGGCGCCTGAAATCCGCGATGCCCCAGGACACCTGAGTACGCCGGTCGCGGGGCGTCGCGAGCGGCATGATCATGTGGTTGTACGGCTGCGCGAGCGCCGATCCATGCCCGCCGAATCGCTCCAGGCTCTCCCTGTCTGCTTCCAGCACGCGGGCGTACGCACGCGGAGCCTTCTGATCCATCCACGCGAGCAGAGTCGGACCGAAGTTGAAGCTAAGGGAGGCGTAGTTGTTCCGGATGGTCCGAATGCGGTCCTCGGGATCCAGCACGCGGGCAGCCCCGTTGGGCCCGTAGCACTCGACCGTGATCCGTTCGTTCCAGTCGTGGTAGGGGGCCGCCGAGGGCTCGGGCTCTACCTCTTCGAGCCACGGATTCTCGCGCGGAGGCTGATAGAAGTGCGCGTGTATGCACGCGTACGCCCGGCTCACGAGCCCGCGGCCTCTGCCTGCAGGAACGTGACGGACAGGGGTGGCAGCGTGAGGGCTATGGACCACTCACGACCGTGAAACGGGTGCGCATCCGCCACGACCTCACCCAGGTTACCGACCCCGGATCCGCCGTAGATGGCCGCGTCGCTGTTCAACCGCTCCTTCCACGTCCCCCCTACAGGCACGCCGACCCGGTACCCCTCCCGAGGCAGGGGGGAGAAGTTGCACACGATCAGCATCGGCGACGCCCCATCACGCCTGCGGCGCAGAAAGCTGATCACGTTCTGCAGATGATCGTCCGGCGCCACCCACTCGAAACCGGCGCTGTCGCAGTCGAGCTCATGGAGCGCCGGCTCCTCGCGGTACAGCTGGTTCAGATCGCCCAGCCAGCGCAGGACTCCGGCGTGGAGCGGATCCGAGAGCAAGCCCCATTCGAGCTCCGATTCGTGGTCCCATTCCGCTCTCTGCGCCAGCTCCGCACCCATGAACAGCAGCTTCTTGCCCGGTTGCGCGAACATGCAGCCGTACAGCACCCGGAGGTTGGCGAACTTCTGCCACTCGTCTCCGGCCATGCGGCCCCACAAGGACCCCTTGCCGTGCACGACCTCGTCGTGCGAGAACGGCAGAACGAAGTTCTCCGTAAACGCATACAGGTGGCGGAACGTCAGGTCGCTGTGGTGCCACCGTCGGTGGACCGGGTCCAGGGCCATGTAGCGCAGGATGTCGTTCATCCAGCCCATGTCCCACTTCAGGCCGAACCCGAGGCCGCCGACCTCGACCGGGTGTGAA
>JAUVTH010000270.1 GCA_030601615.1 Gemmatimonadota bacterium | reverse complement strand
GAAGGCACTGGCACGACTCGGCGAATTGCGCGTCATCCTCCGCAGCGACCACCTCATACTGTCCGGAGCAGTCGAGGCCGTCGAACGGTGCACTCCCGTTGCGCAGCGCATGATCCAGATGGCGCAGCTCAGACGGTCGTTCGTCCTGGCGGACGTGGAGCGGTTCTTCGCCGAGGCCGAGCGTCAGCCCGTGGCCCCGTCGCCCGACTCGGATGACGAAGTCGTTGCCCTGCCCGGAGCCCGGAAGGTGATCCGTCCGAAGTCGGCGGGTCAGAGAGCCTATCTCTCGGCAATCCGCGACAAGGACATCGTAGTCGGCATCGGCCCGGCGGGCACGGGCAAGACGTATCTGGGCGTGGCCATGGCCGTTGACGCTCTCGTTCGCAAGCGATTTCGGCGCATCATCCTGACGCGTCCCGCCGTGGAGGCAGGGGAGGCTCTCGGCTTCCTGCCCGGGGACATACGGGACAAGGTCGATCCGTATCTTCGCCCGCTGTACGATGCCCTGGAAGACATGCTGCCCTCCGACCGGATGCGCCGGGCGATCGAGGATCACACGATCGAGATTGCGCCCCTTGCCTATATGCGAGGCCGTACGCTCTCGGACGCGTTCCTGATCCTCGATGAAGCACAGAACGCGACGACGGCCCAGATGAAGATGTTCCTGACACGTCTGGGCCTCAACTCCAAGACCGTGATCACGGGCGACACGACGCAGATCGATTTGCCGCGCCGGGAGGAGTCGGGTCTCCTGGAGATCGAGCGCATCCTCCAGTCAGTCGAGGGGATAGGGTTCGTCTATCTGAGTGAATCGGATGTGGTCCGACACCGTCTCGTGAAGGACATCATCCGGGCGTACGCGAAGCACGACAACGTCAACGGAAGCGGGCAACACGGATGAGTGCCGCACGATTCCGGGAAACGTGGCGTGACGCTGCTCGCGCGATAGACCGGCAACCCGGCGAAGGCTGGCGGGACCAGCTCTTCCATCATGGCCTCAGGGTCCTGGTCGTCATTGCGATCGCCGTGACGGTGCCGTTGTTCTTCCGGAGCCACACTCTGCCGGAGACCGTCGACGTCGAAGCAGGAGCCGTAGCGACGGAGGACGTGATCGCCGAATTCGAGTTCACGGTCCCCAAGCCGGCGGAGCAGCTGGCCAGGGAGCGGAATGACGCGGTGAGAGCGGTCCTGCAAGTATACATTCTCGACGCGGCAGCCACGGATACCGCGCTTGCCCAGACGAGGCTGTTCTTCGCGCGGGCCGACTCGGTCTTCGGAACGGACCCGGTCGGCGTTGACCGGTCCGCCGCTCGGGCGTTCATGCTGTCAAACGGCATCACCGTGACGGGCAGCCAGCTGGATTACCTGTCGGATCCGGCCAATCGCTCCGATCTGCGGACGTCCATGGAGACGGCCTTCGACGTCCTGCTTCCGTCAGGCGTCGCCGCGCTTCTCGACCCGGGCGGGCAGTCGGCCAGCGTAGTCATGGTGCGTGGCGAGACGGATCGCATGGTCCGGCGGGACTCCATCATGACCCTCAGCCGTTTCCAGGAAGAAGCGCTGGTCTATGCCCCGCAGAACGCGTCCGTGGACGGGTTTCAGCTGTATACCAGCCTGCTGATCCGTTTCCGGGAGCCGACACTGTTGCCGGACGACCTCGCGACCCGCACGGCCCGCGAGCAGGCGCGCGGGGCAGTGGACACGGTTGCCAGCGTGATCCTGGAAGGGGAGCGGATCGTGGGCGCGCACGAGCGCGTCGGTCGGCGGGACCTCCAGCGCCTCAAAGCCTACAACTCGGAGCTGGTGCGCAGGGGGCTGGCCGGGAGCACGAGCCGCCGGCTGGCGAGCGCCGGGAGCGTCCTGTACACCGGGCTCCTGATCTCGCTGCTCGGTGCCGTGTTGCTCCTGTTCCGTCCCGCGATCTACCGGGACGTGAAGGGATACCTGATCGTCATGGGACTGGTGGCGACCGTGATGGTGGCGGCCAGCCTCATCCAGCAGGCAGGGTATCCGTCGGAGCTGATACCGGTCGCGGTGCTGGCATTGCTCGTGGGGGCTCTGTATGACGGTCTCATAGCCATCGTCGCCGTGGCCATCGTCGCGGCGGTGATCGGGGGCCAGATCGTCCTCCTCGGCGAGACCGTGTTCGCTCTCGCCGCGGTCAGCGTTCCGTTCAAGATGATCGCCGCGGGTGGCGCCGGGGCGCTCGGGATCCGACGCGTACGCAGACGCAGTCACAGCTGGATTCTCATCGCGCTGATCGCAGGGGCGTATCTCATGGCCGGGGTGGCGATCGTGCTTCTGCGATCGTTGCCGGCACAGGAGATCCTCAGGGTGGCGTTCTGGGGAGGCGTGAGCGCCACCCTGTGCACAGTTCTCGCGGTGGCGGCCTTCATTCCGGCTCTGGAGAAGCTAACGGGGATCAGCACAGATCAGACTCTACTTGAGCTATGCGATCTTAACGCGCCACTGTTAAGGGAGTTATCCAGAGAAGCACCTGGTACGTACGCACATTCGATCAACGTGGCGAACTTGGCCGAGGCCGCCGCTCTGGGCATCGGCGCCAACCCACTCCTGGTCCGGGCCGGCGTCTATCACCACGACATCGGCAAGATGTCGAATCCGCAGTACTTCGTGGAGAATCAACCGCGGGGCCGGAACCCGCACGATCGGCTGCCTCCGGGCCGCAGCGCGGCGATCATCAGGGACCACGTCAAGGACGGGCTGCGGCTGGCGTCCGAACACCGACTTCCCAGAGTGATTCACGACTTCATCCGCGAGCACCACGGTACGACGATGATCGCGTACTTCCTCGACAAGGCGCGGGAGGCGGAACCGGACCTCGAGCTCGACCCATCGGACTTCGCGTACCCCGGGCCCAAGCCCCAGAGCCGGGAGACGGCCGTGGTCATGCTGGCGGACTGCATCGAGTCAGCGACCCGCGTACTGCAGGATCCGACTCCTGACCGGATCCGT
>JAUVTH010000246.1 GCA_030601615.1 Gemmatimonadota bacterium | reverse complement strand
CGACCCGAACCGGACCGTCCGTGGCGCCACCCCACAGCCCCCCTCGAATCGCTCCGCCCCAGCACCAGGCTTCGCCGTTGGCGGTGAGGCCGCAGGCATAAGCCGGGGCGCTCGGAAGAGTAAAAGCTCCCCCTGCGCCGTCGATCTCCCGGAGCTCGGGTAACCCCTCCACCTGGACGGGCGTGATCTGGTTCGGCAGCGAGGGGTCGCCGATCTCGCCGGACCGATTGCTCCCCCAGCACCACGTCGATCCGCCAGTCGTGATCCCGCACATGAAGGCGTCACCGCCGCCGAGCGCGCGGAACATCAGATCACCGGATACGGGCACCGGCGTGAACCGGTTCACGTTCGAGCCGTCCCCGATCTGGCCCTGGTCGTTGCGTCCCCAGCAGTACATCTGCCGGGAGACGGCGAGCGCGCACGATTGGTAGTAGCCCGCGACGACGGTGGTGAACGTGACGTCCGAGGCGACCCGGACGGGTTGGAAGGACTTGTTGAAAGTGTCGCCGCTGCCCAGATGGCCGGTGACATTGTCACCCCAACACCAGGCAGACCCATCGCTTGTGAGCGCGCACGTGTGATCGTGTCCGGCGCTCACCTCCACCCAGAACTGGCTTCCCGGCAGGCGCAGGGGCTCCTCTATGCCGATGTTGGCGAACTCGTCGCCGGCCTGGCCCTCGTCGTTGAGACCCCAGCAGTAGATCTGTCCGGAATCCGTGACGCCGCAGGAGTGTCCCGCACCCGAATCGAGACTCGTGAATCGGTGTCCCCCGGCCACGACAACGGGCCGATTGCTGTCCGTCGTGGAGCCGTCGCCGAGCGTGCCCCATGTGTTGCCGCCCCAGCAGTACGCCCTCCCGGCCGACGTGAGACCGCACGTATGGAAGTAGCCGCCGGTGACGGCGCTGAACTGCAAGGCTCCATCAGGAGCCGGAGGACCCGTGAAGTCATCGCCCCCGCAGCCACTGATTACGGTCAGCAGAGCCGTTGCGGCCAACCCTGCCAGCCACTCGATTCGCAGCGGTCGTCGCATGCGGTTCCCTTCTTCCACGTCCGGCGAAGCGCGATCGGCGTACGTTTGCCCGTCACGACGAAAACACCCGGAAATCAGGAAAGATCCGCCCCGGCGTGTTATCTTGCCTCCATGAGAACAGCTCTGGCATCCATGGCGGGCGGCATCGGCGCCGCGTTCGGGTCGCTTCTGTGTTGCACCGGTCCGCTGGTGCTGGCGTCGTTCGGAATGTCGGGTGCCGCCCTGGCCGGCTTCCTTCCGTACCGTCCATTCTTCGTCGTGGCGGCGATGGGACTTCTCTGGTTGGCGTTCAATCTGGTCGACCGAGAGGAAACGAAAGCGTGCGATCCGGGAGCTGCATGCGCGACCCCGAGCACCCGGCGTCGCGTTCGGCGCCTGCTGTGGATCTCCGTGGCGGTCTCGTTCGTGTTCCTGTCGTCACCGCTCTGGGCCCGGTTCGTCTTCCGAAGCTGAAGTTCCGGAGTCTCCTGGCGACCTGTAACGGCCGTCACTCCCGTTCGAGGCGCCCCGGCGACGATCCGTGCCTGATCTGTTACCTTGCACGCGATCGAATCGGGTAGCCGTTCACTCCACTCGCAGGAGAACGCCATGCGGCGCGTCACGATCGTGCTTCTCGCGCTCTGCTTCGCCACGACCGCCGTCGAAGCCCGGGCCCAGGTCACCCTGGGGCTCAAGGGCGGCCTCAACATTTCGAACCTCAGCGCGCACGACGCTGACGGCTCGACGGTCGACCTCGATTCCCGGACGGTTTTCACGGGCGGAGCCTACCTGCAGGCGGGACTCGGCAGCGTACTCGCGCTCCAGGCCGAGGCCCTGTATTCGCCGAGGGGAGCGAACGACGACGATGGCGCCAGCATCGATCTGACCTACTTCGACCTGCCGCTGCTCGTCCTGATTCGAGTTCCGGCGGGCGACGCCGCGATCTGGCCGATCCTCTACGCGGGCCCCGTTCTGTCGTTCGAGACGAAGTGCAGGCTCAAAGCAGATGAAGGCTCATCCGTGGATTGCGGCTCCGGAGATGACGCGTTGTTTCGCACGAAGAGTACGGACGTCGGCGTGACCTTCGGCGGCGGGTTCGAGGTCTTCATGGGGTCGTACACCCTGCAGCTCGACGGCCGGTACAACCTCGGCCTCGTCGACATCAATGACACGACGGGCGAGGCAACCGGCAGCGTGAAGAACCGGACCTGGTCGTTTTACATCGGCCTGGGGCGGGTGCTCTCTCCCTGACAGCCGGTTCTGCTGTTTGCCAACCGGGACGACGCGCGACACATTCCTCGCCCACAAACATACGACCGGCAGACGAACGCCGGTGAATGAAACAGGGGGAAGTCAGATGAAGAAGCTGTTTGTCGTGCTCGCTCTTCTGCTCGTGGCGAAGACCGCCTACGCGCAGGAGCAGTACGTGGAGCTGCTGCGCTCCGACATCAAGACCCAGAAGGTCGCGGTGGTCACGGAGGCGATGCAGTTGGAGGAAGGACAGTCCGAGGCCTTCTGGCAGGTCTACCGGGACTACGACTACGAGCTCGCGGCGATCGTTGACCGGCGCATCGAGAACATCAAGAAGTACGCGTCGAACTTCAGCAGCATGACCGACGAGACGGCGGCCGAACTGGCCAAGAACAGTTTCAAGATCGAGGGCGATCGGGCCAAGCTGCGTCAGAAGTACTACAAAAAGTTCGAGAAGGAACTGTCGCCGCTGGTCGGCGCCCGCTGGTTGATGGTCGAGCGGACGATCAACAATCTGATGGACCTGCAGATCATGACCGAGTTGCCCCTGATCCAGAAGGGGTGGGAAGCTCCGCCGCCGGAAGAGGACAACTAGTCCGTCGGCGGTTGATGGAAGAGTTGAAGAAAGCGAGGGGCCGCCTCACCGGGCGGCCCTTTTCTGTTCATCCCCTGAGCAAACTCCGCAGCACGAAGCCCACGTTGGCCGGCCTTTCGGCGAGCCTCCGCATGTACCACGGGAACCAGTTCGCGCCGTAGCTGATCAGGGCCCGCATCCGGTAGCCCGACGCTGCCAGACGAATCTGCAGGTCCCGCTGAATCCCGTACAGCATCTGGAACTCGTAAGCTTCGCGCGGAACGTCCATCGCCGCGGCGCGACGGTTGATCTCCGTGATCATCGCCGCATCGTGCGTGCCGAACGCCACCCTGGCCGCCCCGTCACGCGCCGCTTCCAACAGCGTCTCGGAGAGCTTCACGTAGCTCGCGTCCACGTCGCGTTTCCTGGGGTACGCGACGCCCGCCGGTTCCTTGTAAGCGCCCTTCACGAGCCGGATCATCGGCGCGATGCCGAGCAGGTCCTCGAGGTCCCTGTCCGTGCGGTACAGGTAGGACTGGAGGCAGATGCCCACGTTG
>JAUVTH010000160.1 GCA_030601615.1 Gemmatimonadota bacterium | reverse complement strand
AGGGACGGCCGTTCATCGAGATCATGAGGGAATCTTCCCGGCACGCCGACCTGATCTTCCTCGGCATGCGCGAGCCCGACGACGAGTTCCTGGCCTACTACGAGAGGATGCGGGACACGGTAGAGGGAATGCCGACCGCGGCGTTCGTGCTGGCGGCCGAAGACATGCCGTTCGGCGACATCGTGGTGAAGCCGGAGGAGTAGACCGCCCCGACGGGTGACTGACCAGGCCGGCGACTCGGACCCGGCCGGACGCAACGACACCCGGCCGGACCCGATTCGGTGTATGCCGTCCTCAGTCCACGATCGGCGTCCCGAACTCCACCAGTTGCTCCTCGACCTGAGCGCGGTCGCCGGTGACCACGAGCAGCATGTCGTCCGCGCGGATGTAGTCGCGCATGATCCGCTGCACCTCTTCCGGTGTGACCGCGTAGATGCGGTCCACGTACGTTTCGAGATAATCGTCCGGCAGGCCGTGCAGGCGCATGAACGCCAACTGCCCCACGATTCCGAACCGGCTCGAGTTCTGGAGCACGAAAATGCCGGCCAGGTAATTCTGGATGCCGAGGAGCTCTTCCTCCGAGGGCGGCTCGTCCTGCAGCCTCTGTACCTCGTAGAAGATCTCGTCCAGCGAGGCTCCCGTCACAGCCGTAGTGACGTCGGCCGATTCGGCCCAGTAACCGTCGCGGTACCTGGTCGAGACCTGGCTGAACGGCGAGTACGTGTAGCCCTTGTCCTCGCGGATGTTGGCGGTGATCCGGGATGCAAATGAGCCGCCCAGAATGGCGTTCGTGACCTGGAGGGCCACGAAGTCAGGGTGAGAGGGGTCGATCGTGGGCAGGCCGAGTGCGATCGTGGACTGCGGCGCGCCGGGTCGATCGATGATGTGAACGGCACGACCCGTGACGGGCTCGGGCACATTCGTGACGGGAGGCGACCCTTCCTTCCATCCAGCGAAAGCCGTTTCGATCGCCTCGCGCATGACCTGCTCGTCGAACATTCCAGTCACGTACAGATGTGAGCGTGCCGCGCCGAAGTTCTCGTCATAGAAGCCACGGATCTGATCCAGCGTGTAACCCTGTAGTTGCGCCTCGGTCGGATACAGCCTTCCGTACGGGTGGTCCGGGTACAGGGCCGCGCGGAACCGTTCCTGCGTGACCGACTGCGCCTGCGTGCGGGCGATGCTCACCTGCCGTATCCGGTCCGTCTTCAGCCGATCCAGCTCGGACTCCGGAAACGCCGGGTTCAGCGTCACGTCCGCGACCAGCGCCACGAGGTCCGGCCCGAACTCCGCCAGCACCTCACCCGTCACGCTGGACTGGTCCAGGCCCACGCCGATGTTCACCGAGCCGCCCATGCTGGCTGCCTCGCGCGCGATGTCCTCGGCACTGCGCGTGGTGGTCCCTTCCTTCAACAGGTCGCCCATCAAGTCGGCGAGCCACACCTCGTCGGCGGTCTCGTCGATGTTGCCGGTCCGGATCACCAGCCGGACGGCCGCCTTCGGCACCTTACCGTACGGCACCATTGTCACACCGAGACCGTTTGCGAGCTGGTACTCGATCGCCTCGGCGAGCTGGAAGTCCTTCGGCTCGCCGCCCGGCGGTGGTGTCTCCTGCGCGATCGCCGTCCCCGTGGCCGCTGCGAACGCGAGTCCGCCCAGCAGGGCGGTGAGGCTCTTCGTCATCGCTCTCATCGTCTCGCCTCCCTATCGCGAGCCGGCGCCGGCCGCTGCGCCATCGGCGGCAGCTCCGGGCTCGACCGTGAGAATCGTCCGGTTCGTGGACCGCAGGTACTCCTGCGCCGTCTGCTGAATAAGCTCGGGCGTGACGGCCGCGAACTCCGCCTCGATGCGGTTGATGCGGGACGGGTCGTCATCGAACAGGGCGAACGAGGCGAGAAGGTCCGCGCGTCCGAACCCGAACAGCCCCTCCATCGAGTTGAGCAGGCTGGAGCGCAGCTTTGTCCGTGCGCGAGCGAGCGTCTCATCGTCCACCGGCTCGGTGCGAATGCGCTCGATCTCCTCGCTGGCGATCGACAGGATGTCGTCGGCGCTCACGTCGGCGTCGTGGAACAGGGACACGGTCCACAGCATCGGGCCGGCGTAGTTGTACATGTTCCCGAGGCCGTTCATGCTGCCGCTGACGCCCGAGGTGAATCCCTCTTCCTGCACGAGGCGCTGATGAAGCCACGAGTCTTCGCCCTGCAGCAGGATCTGGTCGATCAGACCGAAGGCCCAGTACTCGGGGGAGTTCCGCTCCGGCGTGTGATATGCGAAGGCGAGAGCCGGCCTGCTGGCCAGGGCGTCGACCTTGGTGGACCGCTTCTCCTCTTCCTGGCGCGGCTCGGCGATGTCGAATTCAGGCCGGCTCGGACCACGCGGGATCGATCCGAAGTACTGCTCGATCCACTGGCGCGCCTCGACCGGGTCGAAGTCGCCGACCACGGCGAGGGCCGCGTTGTCGGGGGCGTAGAACGTATTGAAGAAATCCAGCACGTCCTCAAGCGTCGCGGCCTCGAGGTCGGACAGCTCGCCATAGAAGTTGTGGGCGTTGAACCAGTTCTCGTTCGCCAACTGCGGCATGTCGAGCCACGGGAAGCCGCCGTACGGCTGATTGAGGACGTTCACCTTCACCTCGTTCGACACCACGCCCTGCTGGTTCGTGAGGTTGTCCTGTGTAATCGCCAGGCCCTTCATCCGATCGGCCTCGGCCCACAGCATCGTCTCGAGCTTGTGGGAGGGTACGATCTCGAAGTAGTTGGTGAAGTCGAAGCGCGTGGAGCCGTTCAGGATCCCGCCATTCTCCTGCACGAGCTTGACGAATTCCATCTTCCCCAGGTTCTCCGAACCCTGGAACATCATGTGCTCGAACAAGTGCGCGAAGCCGGTGCGGTCCCGCGGTTCGAGCCGGAATCCGACGTTGTAGTAGACGGCCACCGTTACGATCGGGGCCGTGGCGTCCGGCGATAGAACTACCCTGAGGCCGTTGTCGAGCGTGTAGTATTCGACCGGAACGCTGAACCCGGTATCGAGTTCGGCAGCGGACCGGTCTGCCGGCTGGCAGGCAGCCAGGGCCAGGGCGACGGTCGCCACCGCGCCGACCCACGTGCTCATCCTTCGCATTGCTGTTCCTCCCCCTGCGAGAATCAAGAGGCCACCCGGAGGTGGCCCGTGTGTCATACGTCCAATACGAACACGCGAGGGGGGAGTGTCGCGTACGCGGGGCTTGCCTACCAGCGCACGACTGCGCCCCCCCAGGTGAACCCGGATCCGAACGCCGTGAAGCCAACCAGGTCGCCGCGTTGGATACGGCCCTCGCTCACGCACTCGTGCAGCGCGAGCGGGATGCTGGCCGCCGTCGTGTTCCCGTACCGCTGGATATTGCTGTACATCTTGTCGTCGGCCAGTCCCAACCCTTTTGCCACAGCCTGTGAGATCCGCAGGTTGGCCTGGTGCGGGATCACCATAGCGAGATCCTCGAGCGAACAACCGGCCAGCTCCAGCACTTCGTAGAGGGCCGCCGGCATCTTCGTGATTGCGTGCTTGAACACATCGCGGCCATCCATGTGCGGGCGCGTGAGGCCCTCGTCGATCATCTCCGTGGTGACGAACGGCTTCTTGATGCAGGCGGGAGCCGGAGCCCACAGCTTTTCGGCATGGCGGCCGTCCGCGTGGGTGCGCACGGCGAGTACGCCTCGATCCTGGTCCTCGGTCGGACCGAGGATCGCCACACCCGCGCCGTCGCCGAACAGGACGGCCGTGTCTCGTCCCTCGGTCGAGAGGGTTATCCCCGACGAGTGTACCTCGGTGCCCACGAGGAGCACGCGCCGGTACTTGCCCACCTTGATGAACGCGTCCGCGACCTCGAGTCCGTACAGGAAGCCCGTGCACTGATTGCGGATATCGAGGCAGGGTATGTTCTTCACGCCCAGTTTCCGCTGCAGGAAGACGCCGGTTCCCGGGAAGAAGTGGTCCGGGCTGATGGTGGCGAGGACGATGCAGTCGATCTCGTCAGCTTCCATCCCTGCGGCCTCGAGCGCTCGCTCCGTGGCCACCTTCGCCATATCCGATCCGCCCTCGTCTTCGGCCGCCCAGTGACGCTCTTCGATGCCTGAGCGCTGCCGGATCCACTCGTCGGAGGTGTCCATGTAGCCCTCGAGCTCGTGGTTGGTGACGACGCGCTCGGGTACGTACATGCCGGTCGATATGAATTCGGTCTGGAGCATGGCTGCCTCGGCCTCCGGGGGTTGAGGTGTCGGGGACAATGTATACAGAGGCGTGGCCCGGGCGCACGGGGCACCGATGTTCGCTGCCGCTTGACCTTCCGCGGAGCGGACGGATCGGCGTTATTAGGCAGACCGCCAGACAGCCGACCTTTGGGCCTCGAGGTGACAGCATGGGCACCACGTATCAGTCGAT
>JAUVTH010000039.1 GCA_030601615.1 Gemmatimonadota bacterium | reverse complement strand
CAACCCTTCCATCTTTCTCTCCGCATGGTAGTACATGGCTGTCCTCGTCAATCATTCTTTCCCCGCAGGGTCACCGCGCCGCTCTGGCGCGTGCCTTTCCCTGGCCATAACAGAAGCAACAGGTATGCCACAAGTAAGTACGCCGCCTAAGACTATATTTAGATTAAATTAAGGTGTCATCGTATCATGTAAATTATCAGATATCGAGCGTCCGGCTATGGCAAGGAGTGTACCGAATCCGAACAGCTCGGGGTGTGGGAAAGGGTGCTTGCCTGAGCGCTGATGCGCCCGGTAGTATGCCGCGTCCGACCCGGGTTCCTCGGCAACTTGTTAGATTGCGTCCGAGGATGTCTAGTTCACTGAAAAGGGGATAGATCGCGTTGGAGTTCATCGCAGACAGCTTCATTTTGATTACGGTCGTGTTGGCCATCCCGGTGCTGGGGATCGTCGTGGCCCTGGTGGTCTCGAGGATTCCTGGTCGTCGCCCGGATTCCTGAGCCGGATAAGCGGCGCCACAGGTCACGCATGGCATGATCGAGCAACCATCCGACCAGTTTCCGACTGGCCGACTTCCGGCCCCGGGCGACGTCATGCTCCGCCTCACGGGCGAGATCACGACGAAAGGCAGGCGCACACGTTCCCGCTTTCAGAAGCAGCTTGCCGACAACGTCCGTGATTCCCTTGAGAGCTCAGGGGCATCGTGCCGCATCCGGTCCGATTGGAGCCGGTTGTACGTGCGGGCGGATGTTCCCGTGGAAGATCCGCTGAGTCGCGTCTTCGGGATCAGCTCGTTCTCGGTGGTGGAGGCGGAATGTCGGGCGGACCTGGATGAGATCGTGAAGGTTGGCCGTGCGACCTTTACTGATCGGGTCAGGGGGAAGCGTTTCGCGGTCCGGGCACGCCGCGCTGGCCGGCATTCGTTCAACTCGCAGGACGTGAAGCGCGAGTTGGGCACCGCCTTGCTCGAGGGTGCGAGCGTCGACTTGACCGATCCCGAGGTCGAGGCATGCGTGGAGGTTCGGGACGACCGGGCACTCTTCTATTCAGGCAGGCCGGCCGGATCGGGAGGGCTACCGCTCGGGGTAGAGGGAAGGGCCGTCTGTCTCCTTTCCGGCGGATTCGATTCTGCGGTGGCCGCCTGGATGATGCTGCGTCGTGGCGTGGCGCTGGACTACGTGTTCTGTAACCTCGGCGGGGATGCCTACCAGCGGATGGTGCTCGAGGTGGCCAGCGTGCTGGCGGACCGCTGGAGCTACGGAACCCGTCCGACGCTCCTGTCGCTCGACTTCGATCCGGTCGTGGTCGAGCTGCGGCGGGCCTTCCGGCCCTCTTTCCATCAGCTCGCCCTGAAGAGGGAGATGTACCGGGCGGCGGCGGAAGTGGCGCGCCGCCTGGGGGCCGACGCGATCATCACGGGTGAGGCCGTGGGGCAAGTGTCGTCGCAGACCCTGGCGAATCTCCGGGCGATTGACGATGCGAGCGAGTTGCCGGTCCTGCGGCCGCTGGTCGGCATGGACAAGGAGGAAATCATCTCCCGGTCTCGCCACATAGGCACGTACGAGTTGTCATCACGGGTCCGGGAGTATTGCGCGATCAGCACGGGACGGCCGGCGACAGCAGCCTCGCCGGAAGCGGTTCTCCGGGACGAGGCCGGGTTGAATCCCCGAGTTCTCGAGACGAGCCTGGCGGGAGCTCGTCTGTACGACCTCCGTACGCTGGACCTGTCTCGCATCGCTGGCGAGAGCGTGTTTGCCGGGGCGATACCGAGCGGAGCGGTCGTTCTCGACACGCGGTCCAGGGAGTCCTACAGAAACTGGCACTGGCAGGGCGCCGAGAACTGCCAATACCCGGGATTGCTCACGGAATTCAGTCGGTTGAGTAGGGACCAGACATATATTCTGTACTGTGAGTTTGGTCTCAAGAGTGCCCGCGTGGCGGAGCTGATGCAGAGGGCGGGATACGAAGCCTACAGCTTTCTGGGCGGGGTAAAGGCCCTTCGCAGGCTCTCGAGGAGCAGCCCGGAGCTGGAGCACGTCGGGTCTGGTCAGATAGGCGGGGACGAAGTTGAGTGATCGCAAGCATGGACTGGATGCCTTGTTGGAGCAGGTTCAGTCCGGGGGCGACGTGCCTGCTCATGTTGCCATCATTATGGACGGCAACGGCCGGTGGGCATCGGAGCGCGGCCTGCCACGCTGGATGGGCCACAGGGAAGGAATGAAATCGGTTCGTCGGTGCGTGACCGGCGCACTCGATCTCGGAATCAGACACGTGACCCTGTATGCGTTCTCGAAGGAGAACTGGTCGCGTCCGCTGGAAGAGGTGTCGGCGCTGATGCGATTGCTGTCCGAATACGTCGAGCGCGAGCGACAGGCGCTGGCGGAGAAGGGGGTGCGGGTCAGGGTGATCGGCGACCTTTCGCGGTTGTCGAAGCAGGCTCTGAAGGCTGTCGAATCGATTCAGGGCACGACGGAGGGGGGAGAGGAGCTGATGCTCAACCTGGCCATCAGTTACGGTTCCAGGGACGAGATTCTGCAGGCGGCGCGAAGCCTTGCGATGGAGTGCGTCGCGGGCGAGATCTCTCCCGCTGACATAACGGAGGATCGGTTCGCTTCCGCGTTGTACACCTCGGGTTCTCCGGATCCGGATCTGCTCGTCCGCACTTCCGGCGAGATGCGAGTCTCCAACTTCCTTCTGTGGCAGATCGCCTACTCCGAGATTCATGTTACGCCCGTACTGTGGCCCGACTTCGGCGAGAGCGACCTGTACGAGGCGGTGCTCGACTACCAGCGGCGGGAGCGACGCTTCGGCCGTGTGACCCTGGGAGCGTGAATGACGTCTGATCTCGGCCGGCGATTGACCGTCGCGGCGATCGGCATCCCCCTTACGGTGGCGGTTACGCTCGCCGGCGGGTGGCTGTTTGCGGCCGGCCTGGCACTGCTGGCCACCGTGGCTGTGTGGGAGATCGGTCGCATGCTCGAAGTGCGGGGAGATCGATTCCTCTACGTGCCGGCGATGGCGTTCGCGGCTCTGCTCCCGCTCGCGGCGCTGCAGCTGAGCGGCTGGGGCATGTGGGGGATCACCATGGCTGCGGTCGTCACGGTTGCTGGGGTGGCCACACTACGGATCGCTCCCGACGGGCGTCCGTTCCAGACCGCCGCGCTGACCCTCGCTGCCCCCCTGTACGTGGGGGGACTGATCAGCTTTGGCGTTCCACTGCGAGAGCTGTTTTCCTCCGGAGCCGTGGAGGGAACGCTGTATTTCTTCCTGCCCGTCGGCGTGACCTGGCTTGCCGATACGGCAGCATACTTCGGGGGGCGGGCGCTCGGTAAGCGGGAGCTCGCGCCGGTCATCAGCCCTAACAAGACGGTCGAGGGGGCAGCGGCCGCGATCCTGGCAGGGCCGGTGGGGGCTCTCGCGTACGGTTACCTGCTGCTGCCGGAGCTGGGTGATGGCCTGGGGTTCGCCGGCCTCATGGTGCTGGGATTGGTCGTGGCCCTCGCTGCGACGATGGGCGACCTGGTGGAATCCGCCATCAAGCGTGAGTGTGGCGTCAAGGACTCGTCACGGCTGCTTCCGGGCCACGGCGGCATGTTCGATCGGGTGGACTCGCTCCTGTGGTCGATTCCCGCCGCCTG
Organism: Gemmatimonadota bacterium; assembly: GCA_030601615.1. Classification (GTDB taxonomy): domain Bacteria; phylum Gemmatimonadota; class Gemmatimonadetes; order Palauibacterales; family Palauibacteraceae; genus Benthicola. Next base: position 6,296 of record JAUVTH010000039.1, on the reverse strand, counting down.
CGTCTTCCTGATGGCCTTCCTGTGACCGCACCCCGTGGGGTCGTCGTGCTGGGGGCGACGGGCAGCATCGGCAGATCGACTCTCAATGTGATGGCGCGTCATCCCGATCGATTCCGGGTCGTGGCTCTGACCGCGGGACGAAGGGCCGCGGAGCTAGACCGGCTCGCGAGTCGATGGAACCCCGATTACGTGGTGCTGGCCGACTCCGGTGGCCGGGGCCCGGCGCGGGACTGGCCCGGCGAATGGCGGTACGGCACCGAGGCAATGCGCATGGCCGCCGCCGATCCCGAGTCACCCACCGTGGTCAACGCTCTCGTCGGGTTCGCAGGGCTGGAGTCGACCCTCGCCTCGCTGGAAGCGGGCAAGCGGCTGGCCCTCGCGAACAAGGAGTCGCTGGTCGTGGGTGGGGACCTCGTGCTCGAGGCGGCTCGAACCGGCGGAGGGGAGATCGTGCCTGTAGACAGTGAGCACAGCGCGATCATGCAGTGTCTCTGCCAGCGTCCCACGTCCGAGGTGAATCGCGTCATACTCACGGCTTCCGGCGGCCCGTTCCGAGATCTGTCCCGTGCGGAGTTTGGTTCCATCCGGCCGGAAGACGCGCTCGCACACCCCACCTGGAGCATGGGGCAGAAGATCACGGTGGACTCGGCGACGCTGGCAAACAAGGCGCTCGAGGTCATCGAGGCGCATCTGCTGTTCGGGTTCGATTTTGATCAGATCGAGGTCGTCGTCCACCCCGCGTCGATCGTCCATTCGATGGTGGAATTCCGGGATGGTTCCACGATGGCCCAGCTGGGACACCCGACGATGGAAGTCCCGATCCTGTACGCCCTGTCGGGTCCCGAGCGTCTCGAGAACCAGTTTCGAGCTTTCGATCCCGTGGAATCCGGTCCGCTCGAGTTCGAGCGCCTGCGTCACGAGGACTTCCCGATGTTCGACCTCGGTGTCGCGGCCGGCCGTGTCGGTGGCACGGCCCCGGCCGTCTACAACGCCGCCAACGAAGTGGCCGTGGCAGCGTTTCTGGAGAATCGCATCGGGTTCACAGGCATCCCCACCGTGGTCGAGCACGCCCTGTCGGCGATCCCGCCATCTCCGATCGGCAGCTTGGAAGATCTGGTCCAAGTAGACGCGGAGGCACGTGTGTGCGCGGCGGAGAGAGTCGGAACACCATCGCCGGCGAGGGGTGATAGGTTTCCGTGAGCGAACGCACCTTTTACCTGGCGGTCTGAGCGAATGCTGATCACCATCCTGTCGACTGTCGTCGTCCTGGGCGTCCTTATCCTCGTCCACGAGTTAGGACACTTCTGGGCGGCCAAGGCGGTGGACATCGAGGTGTCCCGATTCTCGATCGGTTTTGGACCGAAGATCGCCGGGTTCAAGCGCGGTGAGACGGAATACGTGCTGGCAGCAATTCCGCTGGGCGGCTACGTGAAGATGGAAGGAATGGTGGGAGAGGAGGCAACGGCCCCGCTCGAGGGCCAGACCGCGCCTGCTCGTCAGCCTTCTCCGCGCGATTTCGACGCCAAGCCATGGTGGGCCCGGTTCCTGGTCATCGTGGCGGGTGTGACGATGAACTTCGTCTTCGCCTTCGCCGCGTTTACGTTCGTCGCCGGATCCGAGGGAATCATCGACCCGATCGTTGGAGATGTGATTCCCGACAGCCCCGCCGAGCAGGCTGGTTTTCAGCGGGGCGACGTGATCCTCGAGCTCGACGGACGGCGGATCAAGAACTGGGACGAAGTGGTGCAGTATGTGAGCATGCGCCCCTCCGTTCCGATCAAGTTCCGTGTCCAGAGGGAGGCGGAGCGCGTCGATCTCGAGGCGACGCCGCGTCCGGATGTTGTATACAACGAATTTGCCCGTGACTCGGTGGAGTTCGGTCGCGTGGGTATGATTGTCTGGATGGACCGGGCCACACGTGACCTGAGCATGACGGAGGCGGTCGCTGCCGGCTGGCACCGCACGGGTGCCTGGACACTCGAGATCTTCACGTTCCTCAAACGGCTCGTCACGGGGCGTGAATCCGCCAGAGATCTTGGTGGACCGATCGTGATCGGTCAGCTCTCAGGGGCGGCCGCCCGGCAAGGGCTGTCGGCGTTCCTGAACTTCATGGCCATCATCAGTGTGAACCTCGCTGTCCTCAACCTGCTGCCGATACCGGTGCTGGACGGTGGGCACCTCGTGTTCCTGTTCGCCGAAGCGTTGCGTGGGGGGCGACCCGTGGGCGTGGAGAGCCGTCTGCGTCTGACGCAGGTCGGCATGATACTTTTGTTGGGGCTGATGGTGCTCGTGTTCGCGAACGACATCATGCGCCTGGCGGGGATCTGATCGGGGAGACTCAGCGGGGCGCCACGGGCGGCCGCACTACCTGGCCGAAGAATTCGAGCTGAGGCCCCCCGTTTCGCACGGTATCCACAAGCGAAGCTACATCGTATAGAGCCGAGGGCTGCTCCTGGCGCGCGACGTCCACTACGCCACGGTAACCTTTCCGCTCCAGTTGCTTGCGGGCCATGTCCCTGGCCGCCTCGGGCTCGTTGCATTCGTCGCTGAGGTGCGCCAGCAGGAAGCCTCCGAGTTCCGGGTGGAGCAAGTCGACGGCCAGGTCAGCGGCGAGCCGGTTCGACAGGTGGCCGCGGCTTCCACCGATTCGCTGCTTCACCGACCATGGGTACGGACTCTCGCGAAGCATGATCTCGTCGTGGTTCGACTCCAGTACCACGAAATGGCATCCGGAGAGCGCGACTCTAACCGGGGTGGTCGCCCGCCCGAGGTCAGTCGCGACTCCCACCTTCAGTCCGCTCCGTGTGTCCGTCACGGTCAAGGCGACAGGATCCGCCGCGTCATGGCACGTGGACGAAGGGTGAATCGTGACCTCTCCGAGATCGAAGGGCTCTTCGCCCCGGTAGTGACGGATCGTCTCCGCCCCGCGCAGAAGGGGCGCACAGGCGCGCTCTGTGGCGGGGGTGATGTATAGAGGCCATTTCCAACGGCGGGCGGCGATGCCTATTCCTGCCGTGTGATCGCGGTGCTCGTGGGTGACGACGATCCCCTGAATCGACTCGGGATCCACTCCGAGCACTGCCAGGCGCCTGGCGATCTCCGCTCCGCTGAATCCCGCGTCCACCAGAAACCGGGTCTCTCCGCATTCGATGTACACGGAGTTGCCACGGCTACCGCTTCCCAGTGTGGCGACTCTCAAACGCCGTCCTCCCCGGCGCCAGCTTTCCAGCATGCTGCCAGCCAGGCGTCCGTCTGCTCGTCGTACTCCACGCCACGTCGCTCGAGAACGCGCTTCGCGAGACTCAGGAATCGATCCAGCTCGAACAGGGGCCCCGCCGGGTCCGATCCCCACGCGAAGGGGCGTACCCAGGCCGGCGGAATCGAGTCGCCGAACAGGTTGGCACCGGCACCGACCACGGTCCCCGTGTTGATACGGGTCCCGATCGCAGTCTTCACGTGGTCGCCGAGCAGGCACCCCAGCTTGGTCAAACCCGTCTCGACCGGGCCCGAGGGGCTGCCGAGACGAACCGGGCCGTAGTTGTTCTTGAGATCGCTGTTGGTGGTCATCGCCCCCAGGTTCACCCACCGACCGACGTAGGAGTGTCCGAGGAATCCGTCGTGCGCCTTGTTCGAGTGCCCGAGGATTACGGACTCCTCGATCTCTCCCCGGAGCCGGCACATAGGTCCGATGCTGGAGGTCCCGATCGACCCTCCGAGCAGGATCGTGTCACGGCCCACGTGCAGGGGGCCCTCGAGGCGGGAGCCCGCCCGCACCTCCACGCCGTCCGCCAGCCGGATAGGGCCGTGGCGGGTGTCGAACAGAACGCCGGGCTCGACCCGGACGTCTGCGCCGAGCATCAGCGGCGCGTCACCCGCCCGCCAGGTTCCTTGAGGAAGTTGTTCGACACCTCCGCGAAAGGCCGCCTCAGCAGCCAGGTCCGCCTCCAGCCGGCCCGGGTTCTCGGCCACGAGTCGCCAGACTGCGTCCACGCACCCCCCATCGACCTGCCTCTCGACCCAGTCTCCCGGTCCTGCGGGACCTCCAGGCGCCTCGAGCCAACCGGGCTCCGGTCCGCGATGGCCCTGCGGCAGGTAGCAGCCGACGATTTCATCCTCCGTTACGAGCAGGATGGGGGTGTCTCCACGTCCCTCGAACCGTGCATGCGCCCCGGGCACGAATCGCGAAGACAGCAGGAGGCGCTCGTCCTCGGGCAGCTGTTCATCGCGGGCGAACGCTACGGGTGCTCCGGGCTCCTGAAACTGCTTCAGCCACGCGCGGCTCAGGAGAGCCGTTACGGGGCGGCCGGCGAATCGCTCCAGGCGCTCACGCAGGAGAAGTGTGCCGTACAGTAGCTCTGAGACGGGACGTGTGAGCGAGTACGGGTGCCAACCGTCGGTCACTCGGTCGTCGAACAGATAAAGCTTCACGTCACTCGCCTCCCTCGCGCAGACGCTCCACGAGCCTCTTCAGGTCGGGCGCCGACGAACGCCTCGTGACGAGCGTACGGTTCCCGGATCGGACGACCACGAGGTCGTCGACGCCGAACAGCACCACGTCGCCCTCTTCGGCCCACACGATGTTATTCGAGGCTTCGAACGCCGTAGCGGGGCCCAAGATGATGTTGCCGTGTTCGTCCGCTTCTCGCGTCCGGGCCAGGGCGTTCCAGGAGCCCACGTCGTCCCACGAGAAACTCGCTCGGACCACCTCGACCGACGGCGATCGCTCCATTACGGATACGTCAATGCTCACGGCCTCGACGGCCGCGAAGAAGGCCTCCGGGCCGCGGCTCTCGAGAAGCGGTAGCGCACCGGAGATCTCCGGTGCCAGGTCTCGGACCGCCGCGAGCAGATCGGCGGCGCGCCATACGAAAATCCCCGAATTCCAGAGGAATCCACCCTTCGACAGGTATTCCTCCGCCGTCGCCCGATCGGGCTTCTCGACGAATCGGAGGGCGCGCGAGGTCCGGTCGCCTGTCGACTCTCCGACCTCAACGTAACCGTAGCCGGTTTCCGGTCGATCGGGCTCGACACCGATGCAGACGAGGGATCCCCGCTCGGCTGCCTCCGCCGCTCGCCCGATCGTCTCCAGGAACTCGTCGAGAGGTTGAATAACGTGATCGGCGTGCAGGGAGATCATCAGGGCGCCCGGGCTCGCGCGTTCGATCTCGAACGCCGCCCACGTGAGCGCCGGGCCCGTGTTGCGCGCCGTGGGCTCGACGAGGAAGCGGGTCGCGTCAAGGTCCGGGGCAGCCGCGCACAGCGGGCGTACGAGAGGCGCGCTCGCAATCACCCGCACACGTTCCGGACCCACGAGAGCATCCGCACGGACGAGCGTATCCTCGATCAGGGGGCGGTCGCTTCCGAGCGGGAGAAGCTGCTTCGGACGCTCCGGCCTCGATGCGGGCCAGAAGCGGCTTCCCTCGCCGCCTGCCAGCACGACGACAAAACACGACTGAGTCAGCGTCATCCGGTACTCCGGGCAGCCCTGGTGGAAACGGGAACAGCGAGTGCCGACGCGAGTAATCTGGCCATGAGATGCAAGGTACTGGACCTCGCGCCGGGGAGAAACTCTGCTATCTTTCCGGGGAGGAGCAACCTTTGGAGGAGCAGTTCTCTTGTCTTTGAATCGATATATGGGGGTCGCAATGGCCGTGGCCCTTATCGGGCTGACCGCCTGTAGCAACTCGTTGGACCCGATCCTGATTCCCATTCCGGACGAGCCGGGAGAGGCCACGCTGGTGGACGTGTCTGCCGGAGCGATCACCGACCCGTCCGCGTTCGATGTGATCACGGGCGGATCGGTCCGGACCGATCAGTTCTCCGGCTGGGATTTCCTGTTCCAGATCCAGGACGATGGCAGCACCGTGTTGTGGCCGCGTGGTGCGATCACGGGTGAGGACCTGGACGCGGGCCTGCAAAAGGTATCGCAAACGTTCGACGCGTTGCGTGAGGCACCGGAGAACGGGTACACGAACCTGGATTCCCTGCCGGTCGCAGTGGGCGATGTATTCGCCGTCCAGAGCCGACGCGACCCCGCGTTCGGCACCCTCCGCTGCAGGAGGTTTGCAAAGGTGGAGATCCAGGCGCTCGACCCGATGGAAGGGACGATCTCATTCATGCACCTGGTGAATCCGAATTGCGAAAAGCGGAAGCTGGTGGCGGGGGCCGAGGAGTAGGTGCTCGATCTCCGGGCGTTCCGTGCCGGGGCCGATGAAGCCCGGGAGCGTCTGGCCCGCCGCGGTGACCCGACCGTCCTCGAGGCGCTGGATAGGGCCCTGGCGCTCGACGTTCGACGA
>JAUVTH010000118.1 GCA_030601615.1 Gemmatimonadota bacterium | reverse complement strand
CACTTCCAGCCGCTCCACGCGCTTGTCCTGCAGCAGGTATTCGAGCAGCGGCTGCACCAGGGCGTCGGCCGCCGAAAGCCGGAACCGGCCCGAGCGCTTCTTGTGACGCTCGATCGCCTCGAGGATCTTCTCCTCGCTCTTCTTGCCGAACCCGTCGAGCTCCGCGATCCGTCCCGCGGCGGCAGCCTTCGCCAGATCGTCTATCGTCGTGATGTCCAGCTCGTCCCACAGCTTCCGGACTTTCTTCGGCCCGACTCCGGGAAGGCGCGTCAGTTGAACCAGGGACCGCGGCACCTCGCGGGCGATCTCGTCCAGGATCGAAAGCCGGCCCGTGGTCACGAGCTCCGTGATGTGGGACGCCATGTCCTTTCCGATCGCCGGGAGCTCTGTGAGGTCGGCCCCCTCCTCCACGATCTTCCGAATCGGGTCGGGACTTTCCTGCACCGTGTAGACGGCATTGCGGTAGGCGCGAATGCGGAAGGGATTCGTCTCGCCCTGGATCTCCAGCAGGTCGGCCATTTCGGTGAGGATGGCCGCAATCTCGATGTTCTCCATGACTACTTTCCGTCCCCGGAGGCCGGTCGCTTCCGACTCACTCGCCCACCTCCTCGAGCAGCGCGAGGAAGCCCGCCTCGTCCAGTACCGTGACCCCCAGCTTGTTCGCCTTGTCCAGCTTCGACCCCGGATCCGCCCCCGCCACGACGTAGTCCGTCTTCTTGCTCACCGAGCCGGTGACCTTGGCCCCCAGGGCCTCCGCCCTCTTCTTCGCGTCGCTCCGGCTCATACTCTCCATGCCCCCGGTGAACACGAACGTCTTGCCCTCGAGTGCACCGCCGACAAGCGCGGCCTCGGCGGCCTGCACCTGCATGCGCTCCGTCAGGCGCGCCATGTTCTCTGCGTTGTGCGGCTCGGCGAAGAACGCCACGATCCGGGCGGCCATGATGGGCCCGACGCCTTCCACGTCCGTCAACGCATCTTCATCCGCCCCGATGATGGCGTCCAGCGTTCCGAAGTGCCGGGCCAGGGAACGGGACACGGCGCCACCGACCTCCGGAATCCCGAGGGCCGCGACGAATCGGTACAGCTCGGGCTTCGACGCCGCCTCGATCGCGGCGACCAGGTTGCCCGCCGAGATCTCTGCGAATCCCTCGAGCTCGACCAGCTGTTCGGCCGTCAGGTCCAGCAGGTCCGGCAGGCGCTCCACCAGGCCCTCGTCCACGAGCAGCCGGGCGGTCTCCTCGCCGAGGCCCTCGATGTCGAGCGCCCCGCGCGAGCCGAAGTACTGTATACGTCCCTTGAGCTGTGCCCGGCAGGCAAAACTGTTCGGGCATACCGTGAACGGCCCGCGCTCCACGAGCTCCGTGTCGCACGAGGGGCAGGTCGCGGGCATCCGGAAGGCCGGCCCGCGCTCCCGGTCCGGCTCCTCGATCCGGCCCAGAACCTGGGGGATTACGTCGCCCGCGCGTTGTACCCGCACCAGGTCACCGGGCCGCACGTCTTTCCGCGCCAGCTCCTCCCGGTTGTGAAGCGATGCCCGGGTGACGGTCACCCCGCCGATGTTCACGGGCTCCATGATGGCCACCGGCGTAACGACGCCCGTCCTCCCCACACTCGCCAGGATGCGTTCGATACGGGTCTGCTCCACCTGCGGCGGGAACTTGAACGCAAACGCCCACCGCGGATGGCGCGACGTGAAGCCCAGCTCCTCCCTGGCGGTCAGATCGTCCAGCTTGATCACGATGCCGTCGATCTCGAATGGAAGCTCGTCGCGCTGGGTATGGAGACGCTCGTGGTAAGCCAGGATCCCCTCTGCGTCAGCGACGCGCTCCGGGTACTCGTTCACCAGGAATCCCCAGTCGCGGAGCGCCGCCAGCGTCTCCCACTGCGTCGCTACGTCGAGCCCCGAGCTGGCGAGCACGTCGTAGGCGTAGACCTCGAGCGGACGGGACGCCGTGATTCGCGGGTCGAGCTGGCGCAGTGACCCGGCCGCTGCGTTTCGCGGGTTGGCGAACGGCGGCCGCTCCTCGGAGATCAGGCGCTCGTTCAGGGCATCGAACGCGTCCACCCGGATGATCACTTCGCCCCGCACGGCGAGTCGGGCGGGAACCGGTCGGGCCTCGTCACGCAGCCGCAGCGGAATCGAGCGGATCGTGCGGGCGTTCTCGGTAATTCCCTCGCCCCGCACGCCGTCGCCCCGCGTGGACGCCCGGATCAGGAGGCCGCTCTCGTACAGCAGCTCGATCGACAGCCCATCGAGCTTCGGCTCCACGACCCAGGCTACGCGCGATGGATTGTCGACTCCACGCTCCACCCGGTCGGTGAACCTCCGCAACGCCTCCTCCGTCTGATCGGAGTCGAGGCTCAGCATCGGGGCTTCGTGCGGCACGCTCGGGAACGAGCTGAGCGGCTCGCCCCCCACGCGCTGGGTAGGCGAATCGGGCGTCCGCAGATCCGGGAAGATATCTTCCTGAATCTGCAACTCGCGAAACAGGGCATCGTATTCCGCGTCCGACAGCTCCGGAGAGTCCAGCACGTAGTACAGGTGGTCGTGACGGCGGATCTGCTCGCGAAGAGCCTCGATCCTGGCCACAGCCGACTGTCGATTCATGGGCTTCGAGATCTCTTTCAGGACCGTGCCCGGGGGAGCGTGACGAGCCTCTCACACCCGGGTACTATGCGCGAGTTGTTTCGCCGGTAGACGTAACCGGAGGCAAACGTGCCGACATCGCTCGAATTCACCGAAGAGGTCGCCGCGGCGACCGACCACATATTTGAGATGGTTAAAGGTAGCATCCCTCGCTTCGAATGGGAGATGCACGCGTCCCTGAAGGCCGAGACCAACCACCTCGAGATCGGGCGGATTGACTGACGTGACCACGGACGCTCGCACCGCCGGGGGCCGCGGCCGTCTGAGCCGGCTGCTCGCGATCGGGTGGCCGTACCTCGCCATCGTCCTCTACACCGTGGCGTTCTCGGCGATCGTCATGGCGCAGGTGGACTACCCCGAAGATTTGAACGAGGCTGGCGCCAGGTCGAGCCCGCGGGTCGCGATCACGTTCGACGACCTTCCGTGGAACGGGCCCGGCTACTCCGATTCCGAGATCGCTGGCCTCACGGACACCCTGCTGGCGACCCTCACCGCGCGCGGCGTCCCCGCCACCGGGCTCGTGACCTGCCGGGGAATCCGGGACGGAGCACCATTCCTCCGAAAGTGGATCGACGCGGGGACTGAGCTCGGCAACCACTCCTTCTCTCACCAGGATCTCAACTCCACGCCGGTGGACGAGTGGCTGGCAGACGTCCGGCGGTGCGACGAGGACGTACGCGAGGTCGTGGGTGGCCCGGTGCGGTGGTTCCGGTATCCGATGCTTCATCAAGGCGATGATCGAGCGGTACGCGACTCCGTGGCGCGCACGCTGCAACGCTGGGGCTACTCCAACGCCCACGTCACGATTGACAACTCCGAGTGGCTGCTGGCCCGCGCGTACGACATCGCGATGCGGGAGGGAGACGAGGCTGAAGCAGCCGCCATCGTCGAGGCGTACGTCGGCCACCTGCGCGAAGCCGCGGATCATTTCCGCGGCGCCGGACGCGACAAGTTCGGACGCGAAGTGGACCACGTCCTGCTGGTGCACGCGAACGCGATCGCGGCGCGTCACATCGGGGACGTTCTGGATGTGCTGGAGGCCGATGGGTTCACGATCGCCTCGCTGGAGGAGGTACTGTCGGACCCCATCTACGCCCGCGTGGACGAATACGTCGGCCCGACCGGCCTTTCCTGGATCTACCGGGCGGCGCCCCTCAGCCCCGACGATCCATGGGACGACATCGCCGAGGAAGCCCTGGCCGCCAGGTTCCGCTGGCGCTGAAGATCGCCGTCGCAGATCTCTCAGCCTGCGCACTCAGCCTGCTACCTCCACCACCCGCTCCCATACCGCGTCGAACATCTCCCGCGTCAGCCGGCCGGTGAACGTGTTCTGCTGGCTCGGGTGGTAGGAACCGATCAGGGTCAGGCCTCCGGGTGAACCGGGCGGTGCCCCGATCTCCACCTCGGCCCCGTGCCCGAACTTTGGCTTCGGCGAGGGGACCGCGTATCCCAGGTCCCGCAGCACTCTCAGGATCGCGTCCCACGCGAACCCACCCAGGGACACGATTGCCCGCAGGTCAGCGAGCGCCTGGACCTCGCGCGCGAGGAAGGGTCGGCAGGTCTCGCGTTCGGCAACGGTCGGCTTGTTGGCTGGCGGCACGCAACGCACGGCGGCGGTGATCCAGGCGTTCCGGAGCTCGAGGCCGTCGTCGCGCCACACGGAGTCCGGACGGGTAGCGAGGCCGGCCCGGTGAAGGGCCCCGTACAGCCACTCGCCGGATCGATCGCCCGTGAACATCCGGCCCGTGCGGTTCGCACCGTGCGCGCCCGGGGCGAGGCCGACGATCAGTATCCTGGCCGCGGGATCGCCGAACGAGGGGACGGGGCGACCCCAGTAATCGTCGTCCGTGTAGGACGCCCGCTTCGTGCGCGCAACCTCCTCGCGCCACTCCACGAGCCGGGGGCAGCGCTGGCAGGCGACGACCTCGGCGTTGAGGCGGTCGAGATCCGGCACGTCCGTACGTCGCTTCACCCGAGCGCAAGCTCCACGTCGAGCTGCTCCTTCGGGGTGTCGAGGACGACCGAAGTGTTCGTGCCTTCGATCCCCGGCAGACCGAGCATGCTCTTGATCTCCCGGTTCATCTGCGATTCATCCGCGAATCTGCCGATGACCATGACGTCGAACTCGCCCGTGATCTCGTACACGTGCGTGAGGTGGGGATGCTCGATCAGCGATCTGACAATGTTGGGAAGCGCTTCGCCGCGCGCCTTGATGCGGGTGATCGCCACGAGTCCGAGCCCGAGGGCCCGGTAATCGATCACGGGGCGGTAGCCGCGGATCACGCCGCGTTCCTCGAGGTCCTTCAGCCTGTGCCCCACCGTGCTCGCCGCCACGCCGAGCTCCTCGGCGAGCTGGCGGTTGGATCGGCGGGCGTCCGTCTGCAGGGCCCGGATGAGCCGGATGTCCAGATTTCGATAGGTCACGGATTCTCCTCCGCTCGATTCCCTTGACTCACAGAGGCTGTCCCGGAACTGTTCGCTGACGCGGTCAAGTGAGGAGACCACGAAGACCCGGGTCGACGCGCGCCGGCATTTCTTGGACACGCGTTGTGCCTCCCCATGAGTCTTCTCAGATTTCGCGCCTCACACAAGGGAACACCGATCATTCGAGCGAAAAACGCGAGCGACACATGAAACGGACCCCACGCTCGGTCGCCTGGGC